>CAKZVG010000556.1 GCA_937921835.1 uncultured Bryobacteraceae bacterium
GAGCAGCGTCAGCGGGTGCATGGCTTCGTCCATGCGCAAGCCCTCCACATAAGGAAAAGGGATGCCGGCCCAGCGCCCCTGGGGCATCTGCTTGGCGTCGTAAAAGGTCTGGAAAGCAACGTACTTCGCCTTCGATCCGGGCTGCGTGCGTTCGAGCAGCGTCCGCAGCGGGAAGCCGATCCAGGGGACGACCATCGACCAACCTTCCACACAGCGGAAGCGGTAGATGCGCTCCTCAAGCGGCGCCATTTTCAGGATAGTGTCGAGGTCGAAGACGCGGGGCTTGTCGAGTTCGCCCTCGACCGCCACGGTCCACGGAATCGTCTTGAAGTTGCCGGCCAATTTGGCGGGCTGGTCCTTCTGGGTGCCGAACTCGTAAAAGTTGTTGTAGCCGGTCACCACCTTGTAGGGAGTCTGGGCCTCGTTGGTGCTGAGCGGGCTGGGGAGCAGAGGCGACAGCTTGGTTGCGGCCCGGAGGGCCTGGCCGCCGGCCAGCAGGCCGGCTCCGGCGGCGAAAAAGCGGCGGCGATTGAGATACACGCTCTTGGGCGTGACCTCAGAATAGCGTAAGCCGTATGACTTTCCGATGAGCATGCTCCCAGGGTCCTGACAATGGGATGCCGCGAGCGGCGATCCGGTTGCCACGCCGCCGCGGCCGGCGGTCAGCTTTCCGTTACCGGAACGTCATCCGCGTGCAACCGCACACTTATACCCTACCAGTGTCATGCGTAAATCCCTTTGGTGGACGGTTTGGGTTTTATTGCTGTGCTCCTATCCCGGCGCTGTTTGGGCGCAGAGTTTCACCGGTTCGATCGCGGGAACGGTCACCGATCCGGCGGGCAGAGCCGTCTCCGGCGTGCAGGTGACGGCGGTCAACCAGGACACCAACGTCCGGCACCGGACGCGGTCGAACGAGAGCGGGGTGTTCAACCTGCTGTTCCTGCCGATCGGGCGGTATGTGATCGAGGCGGAATCGCCGGGGTTCAAGCGCGCGGTGCTGGGGCCGTTTCAGATCGAAGTGAACCAGAGGGCGCGGGTGGACGTGGCGCTGGAGTTGGGACAGGTGAGCGAGTCGGTGGAGGTGCGCGATATCGCGCCCATCCTGCAAACCGACAGTTCGCAGACCGGCGACACGCTCACGGCGCGGCAGTCCGCCGGGCTGCCGCTGAACGGCCGCAACATCGCCGCGCTGGCCTTGTTGATGCCCGGGGCGGTCACGCCCAACACGGCCTCGTTCGATACGCCCGGGCGGGCGGTGTCGGGCGGCAGGCCGTTTGTAAACGGAAACCGCGAGCAGACGAACAACTTCTCGCTCGACGGGCAGGAGATCAACGAGAGCGTATCGAACATCGTGGGCTACAACCCCAGCGTGGACGCCATCGGTGAGGTGCGGGTCCTCACCGGAAACGCCTCGGCCGAGTTCGGCAACTCAAGCGGCGCCAACGTGGTGATGAGCCTCAAGAGCGGCACCAACCAGTTCCGCGGGAACCTGTTTCACTACTTCCGCAACGACAACCTGGATGCCAACGGCTTCTTCGCCAACCGCATCGGAGCCGGGCGGCGGGGCCTGGCGCGCAACCTCTTCGGTGGCACGCTGGGGGGCCCGATCGTGCGCGACCGGCACTTCTTCTGTGTCGATTACGAAGGCGCCCGGCAGCGCAGCAGCGGTCCGGCCAGCGCCGCGGTGGCGCCGGCGGAGTTCCGCTCCGGGAACCTGGTGGCGATCCCCAGGGCGATCACCGATCCCGCCGCGCGCCAGCCGTTTCCGGGCAACCGCATCCCGGCCAGCCGCATCGTCAACCCGGTGGCGCGCGCCCTTTATGAGGATCCGGGGCTCTATCCGCTGCCCAACAACCGCGGGGCCGGCCCGCTGGGGATCGCGGGCAACTGGCTGGCCTCGAGCGGAGCGTTTCTGGCCAACGACCAGGGCGACGTCAAGATCGACTCGCGGCTCTCGGACCGCGACACGCTAAGCGCACGCTACAGCCAGACGCGCTACCGCTCAGGGACCTCCAGCGTGGCGCTGCCGGTGTTTGTCGCTTCCGAATCGGTCTATCCCACCTACGCGGTGGTGGGGAACTGGGTGCGGGCTTTCAGTGCCCGGCTGACGAGCGAGGCCCGTTTCGCCTACAGCAATCTCACCTCGGAGGGGCGGCCGACCGATCCGGCCGGGCGGCTGGGCGCCAACGGCAACGAAAAACTCGGGATCGCGGGCGGGCAACCGGCGCGGGGGGCGAGCCGCGTACAACTCGGCGACGGCCTCAGCGACGTGGGCGGAGTCGCCTCTTACGGGGCCACGGACAATCACACCTTCCAGTTTGGGGAAACCGTCACCTGGCAGCGCGGGCGCCATCTGTGGAAGGCGGGAGTACAGGCGCTGCGCTATCTGCAAAACCGCTTCTACACGGGAAACAACGGAGCGCTCGGCCGGTTCGACTATTCGGGCCGTTACACCGGGAGCGCGCACGCCGACTTCCTGCTGAATCTGCTTTCGGCCAAGGGCCGCGGCTCGACCGGCGACAAGTGGCGCCAGCGTTCCTGGCGGCTGGCCTTCTTCGGACAGGACGACTGGAAGGTGACCTCGCGGCTGACGGTCAACCTGGGCCTGCGCTGGGAGTACGCGCAGCCGATCTATGAAGCCTCGGACCGGCAATCCAGCATGGACCTGGTAACGGGCCGCGTGCTGCTGGCGGGCAAGGACGGGAATTCGCGGGCCTTGTACAAGCCGTTCTACTACCAGTTCATGCCCCGCGCGGGATTCGGCTGGACGCCGCGCGCGCTGGGCGGCCGGACCGTGATCCGCGGGGCCTACGGCATCACCAGCTTCCTTGAAGGAACCGGAACCAATCTGCGGCTGCCGCTCAATCCGCCGTACTTTTTCGAATCCGACGTCACCTACTCGCTGACCCAGCCGGGGGACATCCGGACCGGTTTCGCCGACGTCCAGCCGCGCAAGGAGTTCGCCGGCCAGGTGCGGGTGTGGAACCCCGATCTGCGGCCGGCCTTCACTCAGCAATGGAACCTGAGCGTGGAGCGGCAGCTCACCGGGCGTCTCTCGGCCACCGCCGCCTATGTGGGCCAGCGCGGCACGCACCTGATCGTCGCGCGCGAGTACAATCAGCCGCTCCCGGACCCGGGTCCGGTGAACACCTGGCGGCCGCTGAATGAGCGCCGGCCGCTGTTCGCCGCGGCGCCGCTGGTGACCAACATCAGCGGAACGGATTCGAGCGCGCAGATGCACTACCATTCGCTTCAGAGCAGTTTGCGGCAGCGCTTCGGCGGCGGCCTGGAGATGCTGGCCTCTTACACCCTGAGCAAGATGTTGTCGGATTCGATTGGCTTCTACGGTTCGGCGGGCGTGAACAACGAGGGGGCCTACTGGCAGAACGCCTACGACCGCAAAAACAACTACGGCCCCGGTTTCTTCGACGCGCGGCATATCTTCTCAAGCGGGCTGCTCTACGACCTGCCGTTCGGCCGGAACCGGCGTTTCGGCGCGGGATGGAGCCGCCTGGGCGACGCCCTGCTGGGCGGCTGGAGCGTGCAATCGATCCTGCGGACCCATACCGGCTTCCCGGTGACGATTCAAGGCCGCGACGCCACCAACCAGGCGGTGCGGGGGAACACGCGTCCCAACCGCTACCGGCCCATCGAGGTGGTGAACCGCTCCGTGGACGCCTGGTTCGGAACCGGGGTGACGTTCTGCGGCGCCGGCGCCGACGACGGGAAGTGCGCCTACGGCGACCCGCCCGCGGGAGTGTTCGGCAACGGCGGCGTCGGAACCGAGCGCGCGCCCTCGTTCTTCAACCTCGACCTGTCGCTCGGCAAGCGGTTCCCGCTGGCGGAGCGGCGCTGGGTCGAGTTCCGGAGCGAGTTCTTCAACGCGTTCAATACGGTGGCGCTGGGACCCCCGGGGCGCCTGACCTCCTCGCCGGCGACTTTCGGCACGATCACCTCGCAGGTGAACTCCCCGCGCAACGTCCAGTTGGTTCTGAAATTCTGGTTCTAAGCGGCCACGGCCGGAACAGGCCGCGGCAGTCGGCTCGACCGGTATCCGGTATCATTGCCTACGGAGGACTCCGCGGGTGGAAAGCCACGTCAAGGCGGTCGCGATCCTGCACATCGTGCTGGGTGGATTGGGCGCGCTGGCGGCGCTGCTGGTTCTCACGGTGTTCGGTGGAATCGCGGGCATTGTGGGCGCGGCGGCGCCGCCGGGCGAGGCCGCGGCCGCCATTCCCATTCTGGGCCTGATTGGCGGAGTGATCTCGATCCTGGTGTTGCTGCTCTCACTGCCCGCAATCCTCGCCGGCTTCGGCCTGCTCAGCTTTCAACCCTGGGCGCGCATCCTCACCATCGTGATTTCGGCGCTGAACCTGTTGAACGTGCCCATCGGCACCGCGCTGGGCGCCTACAGCCTGTGGGTGCTGCTGAATACCGCGACGGAGGTCCTGTTCCGCCGCGGCGCGCGGGGTTGAGCAGGCCGGGGTTTCCGGCGCGCGAGGGAAACAGTCAGCTTCTCTTTGCGCGCTCGAGGATCTTTTCGATGTCCTTCGCCGACAGGCTGGAGGAGAACTGGCTCAACTCTTCCCGCGAAACGAAAACCCCCTCGCCGTTTCTCCAGATGGTCAACCCGACCTGGCCCAGGTTGCGGGCCTCAAAGCCGTCGCGCCGGAGAGTGGCGGCAAGTGTGGAAAGATCGCCGATCGCCATGTGAAATGAGTCCTTAAAGTACTTCGAACACAGCGGCGGGGCGCGTGACGCGGCCCGGCGGCTGTCTTTACCGAGCTTTAACATTAACGGACCGCAACCATGCCGGACGGCGCCGGATGCGGGGGCTACCGGCGCCGCGCGACTTCGGCCGTGTGCACTCCAAATTCGGTCCCGCCCGAGGCGAGCACCGCCTCGAGACGTCCAGGTCCGGGTCTGAGCGGGACGTCTTCCCAGACGACCGTGCCCGCCGATACGGGGAAGGGCTTTTCGAGTTCGGCGCCGTTGAGCCGGAAGCGGGCCGTGCCTGCCTGGCCGCGGGTTTTGAAGCTGAGGGTGACGCGGTAGCGCCCGCCTTCGCGGACATCGACTTCCCAGTAGCCCACGGAATCGGCTCCCCAACCGGCTTTGGGGCCGCGCCAGTCCTGGCGGGTCAGCCGCACCGGGTCCTCGTGCTTGGTGCCCAGAAAGATGCGGGGCGGGTCGTAGCCGCGGGTGGAGGAGACGTCGCGGAACCAGGCCTCGTAGCTTTTGCGCATGCGGGAGATGATTTCGGGGTTCGCCGGCGCGATGTCGGCCGATTCCGCCGGGTCCTTCTCGAGGTCGTAGAGCTCCTTGCCGTCCACCAGCTTATACCGCTGGCTGCGCACCGCCGCGGCGCGGAACGGCTCGGGGGCGTCGCCGCGGTGCCACTGGAAATAGAGGGTGCGATCCGGCCAGGAGGGTGCGCCGCCGCGGGCGAGCGGCAGCAGGCTGAGGCCGTCGAGTTCGACGCCGGACGGACGGGATACGCGGCAAGCCTCCAGCAGGGTCGGCACGACGTCGATATGCGCCGCGATGCGGTCAACCCTGGTCCCGGGGCGGATCTGTCCCGGCCAGCGCACGAAGAACGGCACGCGGATGCCGCCCTGGTAGACCGTGCCCTTGCGGCCGCGCATGCCGGCGTTGTAGCGTGGCTGCTGCGGACCGTTGTCGGTCATGAAGATCAGGACGGTGTTCTCTTCAAGCCCCAGCCGCTTCAAAGCGGCGATCACTCTTCCCACGTTGTCGTCGAGGTTCTTCACCATGCCGTAGACCTTGGCGGTGGTGTCGTCGAGGCCCATGGCGCGGAAGGGCGTGGCGAGTTCCTCGGCGACTTCGAGCGGCGTATGCGGCGCGTTGGTGGCGAGGTAGGCGAAGAACGGCCGGTTGCGGTTCTGTTCGATGAAGGCGAGGGCTTCGCTGGTGAAGACGTCGGTGCAATAGCCCTGGTAACGTTGCGGCCGCCCGTTGTGGAGCAGAAGCGGGTCGAAGTAGCTGCTTCCGTCCGGGAGGTCCGAGGGCTGCCCGAGTCCTCCGCCCAGGTGCACCACGGACTCCTGAAAGCCCTGGTCCATGGGCCGCATTGGATGGTTGTCTCCCAGGTGCCATTTTCCGAAGATGCCGGTGCGGTACCCGTTTTCCGCCAGGATCTCCGCCAGGGTCACTTCGCCCGGATCCATGACTGACCTGCCCTTGAACGTGTCCACCACCTTGGTCCGGTGGGAATAGCGCCCGGTGAG
>CAKZVG010000557.1 GCA_937921835.1 uncultured Bryobacteraceae bacterium
CGGCCTGGCCATGTTCAACCCGCCGCCGAGGTCGAGCACATACAGATCGAAAGGGAGGTTCGACTTGAGCCGCTTGGCGGAACGGGCGCTCTGGGACGCCACCAGGTCGTTCACGTTGAACATCTCGCCCACGGCCTTTTCGTGGCAGTAGCGCAGGACGTCGTGGACGGACTGCACGCCGCCGGGGCGGAAATTGATGGCCTTCGGATCGAGCAAATTCAAGGCCAGGATCTTGCGGCTGATGATATCGCCGGCGCGCTGCTGGAAGCGCGCCGTCACGGCCGCCTCAAACCGGCGGCGCGGGAAGTGCATGCCCCGGTAGATGCTGCCGCGGACGGCGTCCAGGCTGACCGGCTCTCCGCGCGTGAAGCGGTCCAGGGCATCCACGCCCGTGAAGAAGATGCTCGGAACCTTGAACTCGCGCAGCAGCGCGGCGGCATGACCCGCGACACTGCCCCGTTCGGCCGCCAGTCCGCCGATCCGGGGAAGGACGGCGACCAGTTCCGGCGAGGGGCGCCGGATCAGCACCACCGAGGCGACCGGCGCGTCCTTGAGATCCTCCGGATTCTCCGCCAGATAGGCAGGGCCGGACACGAGGCCGGGATAAATGGTTTGTCCGCCGCGCAGGACGGCCTCGCCCAGCTCGCTGCCGGGGCTCTTTGCCCGCACGCTGCCGGCGATGGCCAGGTTGCGCGTCTGGAGGATCCAGAACTTGCCGGTGTCGTCGATCACCCATTCGATGTCCTGGGGCACGCGGAAGTGGTTCTCCATCTCGATGCCGATGCGCGCCAGGCGTTCGAGTTCCTCGACGCTCAGGCTGGGCTTGCCGGCTTCCTCGGCGTCGATGGACAGATGCACCAGACCTTCGCTCTCGGCCGGCCGCAGCACCTCGTCTTTGCGGGCGATCCGGCTGCTCAGCAAACGCGGGCGAGGCCCCCGGGCGAGGATATGCAGGTCTCCCGGCGTGCCGCCGCTGGCCAGATCCGCCCCCAAGCCGCGCGTGGCGGTGATCCAGACCACGTTGCGTTTCGGATCGGAGGGATCGCGGGTGTACATGACGCCGCTGGCCCGCGCCGGCAGCATGGAGACAAACAGCACCGCCATTGGGCTGTCCACTTCGCTCAACCCGGTCGAGAGGCGGTAAAACAGCGCCCGCTCGCTGAAGCGCGCCGCCACGACGCGGCGGTACGCCTCGACGGCTTTGGAAACGGGTACGTTGAGCAGGCTTAGGTACTGTCCGGCGTAGGTCTTCTCGCCCCCTCCTTCCCCAAGCGCGCTGGAGCGGACCGCCAGCCTTCCGCCTCCGCCCATGAGCGTCATGGCGCGTTCCATGATGGCGACCTCGACCGCCCGTGGAAGCGGCTGCCGCATCACCAGCTCGGTCATGCGGGCCGAGGCGGCCGCGAGCTGCTCGTGGTCGAGGATGTCCAACTGGCGCAGTTCATCGCGAATCTCTTTCCAAAGCGGACCGCCACAGAACCGCCAGTAGGCTTCCGTCGTCAGCACGTAGCCGTCGGGCACGGGGATCCCCAGCCGGTTACGGGTTTCGGCCAGCATCATGGCCTTACCCCCGACCTCGGCCACCGAGCCCGGCTGGATCTCGTCGAGCCGCACCGACAGCCGCGCCGGAGCCTGGTGCTGGCCCAAGCCGAACAGGTGCCGCTCGACCTTCCGCCGCTGGTCCTTCAGCGCCGCGTCGAGCTTGGCGTAGTCCTTCCCGGTCAGTTGTTCGAGCGCGCTGACGATCTCCGCCGCCTTATCGAACAGCGCCAGCGCGCGCGCCTCGACCACGCTCAGGCCGGGGAGGACATATTGCAGGTCCTCCTGGAGTCCGGAGAGGAGATCGAGCGCCTCGTCGTTATAGGAGAGCAGACGCCGGAAGGTCGCATACTTCCTGCGGATCCGGTCCTCGGCCGATTCCTCGTCCTGGCTCTTCCGCCGCCACGGCCACATGCTTCCGTCTCAATGTGCGGTCGCAGCTTTCTTGCCGAAGATCAGCGCCACCAGAAAGTCGATGCCGAACCCGGTGATCGCCGCGACAACAACGGCCAGAACACCATAGAGCAGGCTCCGCTCTTTGACGATCCCCGCCATCCAGGCGGCGAAGCCCACCCTCTCGACGCGCAGCGGCACGTCCAGGGAAGCAATCACCTTGCCATCGCGGTATTCGTACGCGCTGACGCTGTACTCCCCAGGCAGCGCCCGCCTCGGCCATGGGAACTCGACCTTGAACGGAACCACGCCGCCGGCGGGGGGACCCATCTTGACGCCGTCGCGCACCAGGGCGTACTTGCCATCCTGGGCCTTCAGATTCAGCCAACTCGCCACCATCAATTCATGGTCGACGTCGGGATCGACCTCCATCTTGCGCTGGATGGCCGCCTGGTCGATCTGATACCGGTCGATCTCCTCCCGCGCCAGGCTGTCCCGCAGCCTGCCGTCGGTGAAGCGAAGAAAGAGGGAGGGAACGCCCGAGATCGCCACCTTGCCGGAGTTGATCCAGATCGGGCCCGTCTTCACCTTCCGGTTAAACACCTCCCGTTCGAGCGCCCCCCTGACCACGACCGCGACTTTGGCGCCGGCTCCGATCACTCCTTCAATGCGCATGTCCGCGCCCGTGTAGAACATCCCCATCCGAATCGCGGCCGGGGTCACCGTCATTTGAAGACGGGCGGCGGGATCGCCGTCTCCGGCGGCGGGAAGGCAGCCCGGCGCGACCGCCAGGCCCAGCCATAAGATTGCGCGCCTCACGCTCATCACCCCTTGGAGTAGGTCAGACGGCTGGACGGCGTGATGGTCAGCGAGACCGCCATCTGGACGGTGACCATCAGCACGATCACGGCCAGAATGATCTTGAGCACGTCGCCCTTCAAGTGCCGGCTCAGGCGCGCCCCGACTTGCGCGCCCAGGGTGGAGCCCGCCGCGACCAGCAGCGCCAGCACCAGGTCCACGGTCTGATTCGTCACCGCGTGCATGACGGTCATCCCGGCGCAGGTGAACAAGATCTGGAACAGGTCGGTGCCCACCACCACGCGCATCGGCATCCGCAGGATGTAGACCATCATGGGCACCATGATGAAGCCGCCGCCGACGCCCATGATCGCCGCCAGGATGCCCTTAATGCCGCACAACAGGTACGGCGCGAAGATCGAGGCTTGCACGCCCGACTTGGGGAAGTAGATCTGAAGCGGAAGCTTGCCGAAGATCCCAACCGGCTTCACCACCTGCGAGGGCTTCACCAGGGCGCCGCGGCGCAGGCTCTGGATGCTCTCGATGAGCATGTAGAGGCCCACGCCGCTCAGCACCACGATATAAGTGAAGGTGATGAAGAGATCGGCGCCACCGGTTGCCCGGAGCGCTTTAATGATGTGAACGCCGATGGCCGCGCCGCTCAGTCCTCCCAGCAGGAGTAGAAATCCCATGCGGTTGTCCACATTGCCCAAGCGGTAGTGCGCCGCCATCCCGGACGACGAGGTGGCGATAATCGCGCAGGTGTCCGACGCCGCCGCGACCGTCGGCGGCACCCCCAGCAGCATCAGCAGAGGCATGAGAAGAAAGCCGCCTCCCACCCCTAACAACCCGGAAAGAAACCCAACCAAGGCGCCGGCTCCGCTGACGGCGAACACGTTCACGCTCAGCCCGGCCACCGGAAGAAAGATGGTCATAGAATCAAATCCCGGCCCTTGCAATCGAAACTCGCCGGCCTGAACCGCGGAAGCGCCGGCGTCCAGCTTCCCTGAATCATACTTTCAGATTTGAAGTTCAACAATACAACAAAGACCGGCAGCGGGCAACCCCGCAATTGAGCGGCGGCTACCCCAGCCCGTCGAGGTCCAGGCGCGTGATGCCGGGCACGCCCGCGGCCACGCGCCGGATCTCCTGGAACTGGTTCGGGGTGTTTACCTGGCCGCGGACCTGGACCACGCCCCCGCTGGCGGTCACCTCCACCTCCAGGTCGCTGGTGGCCGGGTCCGTCGCCAGGCTGGCCTTGAGACGGCATGCCAGCGCGAGGTCGTCCATCTCCTGCCGGCAGTTCGGGCCGAAGTCGAAGCATCTCTGCCGCCTCACCACGCCGGCCAGCATGTCGCAAGCTTCCTCGATTTCCATGTGCTCAAGGTTCAGCACGATGTCATAGAGTTCCGGCTTGCCCCAGTCCACGCCGTAGAGGAACTGCGTCCATCGCTGGCGGTCCTGGTCCATCTTCTGGATGTAACGAACCGCCTCTTCCGAGGAGAACCTGAGCCGCTCCCGGCACATTTCGATCCGCATCTCCAGCGGAGCGATGATCCGGACCCGCAGCACGGGGCGGGCGCCTTTGAGCAGCAGGTGACCGGCGTTTCCATGGTAGACCACTCTTCCGGTCCGCACCTCCTCGGTCAGGGCCGCCTGAAACAGCGTGAGATAGATGTACTTCTTGTGCCGGAAACGGTCCAGCAGCGAAGGCGGCTTTTCAATGGCCCCAACCAGCTCGTATTGGGAAACCCCCGCCGCCGCCGCCCGCTCGACGATGATGTCGCGGTCGATACAGCGGAAACCGAGATTTTTGGCGAGCTTCTCCGCGATGGCTTTTCCGCCGCTGAAGGAACCTCTCGAAATGGTTACGATCGGCATGGTCCACCCTTCCCGGCATCTATCATACTCGGAGTCCCAGCGGAATTCGAGACAAAACTCTCTTTTGAAGACACCGGAGGTGACTGGCCGGCAGACCCGCGCGGCCAAGCCGGCCG
>CAKZVG010000558.1 GCA_937921835.1 uncultured Bryobacteraceae bacterium
GCCGGATTCCCAGTGCAGCGGAGCCGCGTGACCGGTGGCGTCGACGAACAGCTTGTAGCCGGCGTTGGTCACCGGGTGCGCGGCCATCTCGAAGGCGTCGACGCGCACCTCCGGGCGCCCGGGCAGCGTGCCCTCGCGCACGAGCACGAATTCTTCGCCCGATAGCGGGATGATAAGAAGCAAAGGCAGGAATCTGGCAAGCATTGTGCCAGCAGATTATCACACTAAGCCTCCGGGACGCACCGGCGCCCGTCGGCCGGGAAAGGGCGGCGAACGGCGGTCAGCCGCGGCGCGGCGTGCGGTATCCGGGGCGCGTTCTTGCCTCCAGCCTGCCGCGCCCGGGAGCGCTCACCCGGACTTCGACGCCGCGGAAATCTCCTTCCTGGCCCCTCTCACTCGGGCGGTAGCCGATGACGTATCGCGAGCGGATCTCGGCGGCGATGCTCCCGGCGATGGACGGGAGGCGGCGCAAGGCGCCGGGCAGGAACGCGCTGCCGCCGGACATGCGCGCCAGTTCCCGGAGAACACGCGGATTGCGGTCCGGATCATCGGCATCGAACAGCCCGATGGTGTAGACGGTGACGCCTGACTCTTGGATCCGGCGCCGGATGTCCTGGAGAGTGTGGCGGCTTTGGTTGTCGCCGCCATCGCTGAACACGATCAGAAACTTCCTTGGATAACGGCTGCGCGCGATGTGTTCGAGCCCCAGGGCGATCGCGTCGTACAGCGCCGTCCGGCCCGCAATGGGCATCCGGGTCAAAGCCGCGCGCAACAAACCCGCGTCGGCGGTGAACGGAATGTCCGCAGGCAGGCCCAGGGAGGCGTTCTCATTGAAGTTCACGACGAAGATTTCGTCCTCCGGGCGGCTGGCCTCCAGGAACACCAGCGCCGCTTCGATGGTTTCCTGACGCTTGGATCCCATGCTGAAGCTGCTGTCAACGATGATTCCAACGGCCACAGGGATATCCTCGCTCTCAAACAGCGCGATGGACTGGGCGCGTCCTTCTTCAAAGACCACGAAGTTCTCCTTAGTCAGCCCCCGCACATAGCGTCCCTTGCGATCCACGACGGCGACGTCCAACACCACCAGTTCGACATCAGCCGACAAGCGGTAATCCCTTTCCTGCTGCGTTTGCCCGGGAACCAGAGCCGTTGAGACCGCCAGGGATATCAGGAACTGGAGCATTGTGCCCTCCGGGATGCCGCGGAAGCAGGGGGCGCCGGCCGTGGACGCTATGGCCGGCGCCGTTCCGCGGGGGGATTACTGGTTGGTGGTCTTGTCCTTTTTCTTCTCCTCACTGGCCGGTGCAGAGTAATCGCTGGACAGTTGCGCCTCCGCCCCCTCCGGAGTGGTCGCGCCGAGGCGGGCATCCCTCAGGACCGCGGCCTCTTCCGACTCTGTGTAGACGGTCGGGACGTCCCGGCGGACGGCGCTTGCCACCTCGGTGGCGGTCCGCTTCGGATAGGCGAATTCGAACCCATAGGGGTCGCCCGGATAGAACCACGACCGCAGGGCCACCGCTTCGCCCGCGGGAGTCTCCCAGAAAGAGAACTCGCTCTTCTCGCTCGGCACAAGCCGGTAGTTCGGAATCGCCAGCACGGTGGTCAGCAACTGGGTCTCATCCGCGTTGAAAATCTGCACTACGTTGCGGCTGGAAATCGAGTCCAGGACCTTGATCACGTAGGTGCCAGCCGGCAGCACGGTGACCCGGTAGCCCGGAACCTTGACCGGAGCGTTGATGGTGATCACCGTCTTTTTGGTTGAGATTTGCGCCTGGGCCACGGCCGTGAAAAAGCCGAAGAAAACCAGGCAGAACGGGGCAACCAACGCAAGCAACTTCTTCATTGGGTCTTATCCTCCTGTTTTTCTTTGGAATTTTGGCTGGACACAGCCAGAAGCTACAGCGTAACCGACCCTATGGACGCGCGAAGGTCCGGCCCGGTTACGGTTTTGGACCCGGTGCGCGAGGCCGCCTGCCCTACTGGGCGCGTTTGCGGATGCCGATCGGCGAGGGATTGTACTCCCCGACGAAATCCACCCGGCTGCGCGGGGAGATGCGCTTCTCCATCCCCAGCGCCCAGTAGCAGGCATTCACCAGCAGGCGCCGGAACCCCTCGCTCAGGAAGTCGCCGTTGTGGCCCATGGTGGTCGTAAAGATGCGCGCGGCTTTGCCAGAATCGCCGGTGTAGGACTTGACCCAGGCCACCGGCATCGGCTTCTTGTCCGGATTGGGCGGTGAGGTGGGTTCCATGCCGGCCAGCACGTGCCCCATCAGGATGGGCTTGCTGTCGCCGGTCAGGGTGGTGATTGTGTAGACGTCCGACGGTCCCCAAATGTCCTTCACGCCGCGGAGGATGGGGTGCTTCTCCATGCCCGGCGCGGGAACGGCGCGGGTGCTTTCCTTGTTGTGCGCGCCGTGATGGCTGACCCAGGTCTCGCCCAGCACCAGCCGCCCGTAGCCTCCTTCTACGGCCCCGCCGCGCCAGGTGTACTTGGCGTAGGGGCTGTCCTTGCGGGTGCGGTAGTTGAAGGGATGCGTCGAAGTCCGCAGCGCCACGATGGGCCGCCCCGAGTTGGTGTAGTCGATGATTTCTTTCATCTGCGCGTCGGGAAGCTCAAGCCAGCGCAGGAACAGGATCATGAGGTCGGCCTGGCGCAGCGCCTCCAGGCCGGGCAGGTTGTCGAGAACCGTGATGTCCACCTCGCCGGTGGTTGGATTCACCGGCCGCAGCACGGTGCACTTAAAGCCGTGGTGCTCGGCGAGGATGCGCGCCAGGGCGGGCATCGACTCTTCGGAACGGTACTCCTGGTCGCCTACGACCAGCACGATGTGCTTGCCTTTGCCCGGTCCGCGTTTTCCTTCGAAAACCAGCGGCGCGGCCTGGAGCGTCCAGCAAAGCGCGGCGGCGAGAAATCCGGCGAGCGAAGTCTTCATTTCCCTCCTACTCTATCCGAAGG
>CAKZVG010000559.1 GCA_937921835.1 uncultured Bryobacteraceae bacterium
TTCGCTCCGCTCAGCATGACAACGCGCGGCGCAGATGCCCCGAGGACTACATCGCCGTGTTCACGATCAACTACGCCGCCATGCGCTACCGGCGGCAGAACGACCAGGCCAACCATCTCGACGGCGACCGGGCGCGCATGGACATCGGGCGCGAGGACTATAAGGTTTTCAAGGAAGGCGCCGAAAGCGCGCCCATCCTCTCGATGGTCTCCGGGAAGGGCTTCGACGAGGCGACCGTTGTGCATGTGCGGAATTTCCTCGAGTGCGTGCGGACCCGGCGCACGCCGGCCGCGCCCATGCGGCTTGGCTTCCAGGCGGCGCTGGTGGTCCAGTTGGCCAATCTGTCGCTCGACTCGGGACGCCGCGTGAAATGGAATGAAGAGCTCAGGAAGGTGGAGGCATAATGCGGATTCCACGTTTCGCCGCGGCGACGCTCGCCTGCGCGGCCACGCTCGCCGGCGCGGCCGGCAACCGCCCGGAGCGGCTGGAGTGGTTTCGCGACCAGGGCTTCGGCCTGTTCATCCATTGGAGCCACGACAGCCAGATCGGCGCCGTTATCAGCCACTCCATGGTGGGCGCCAGCGAGGATTACCTGAAGCGCTTCGTTTTCGACCTGCCGCGGACCTTCAACCCGCGTAAGTTCAACCCGCGCGATTGGGCCGCGCTGGCGCGGCTGGCCGGCATGCGCTATATGGTCTTCACCACCAAGCACCACTCCGGCTTCTGCATGTTCGACACCGCCACCACCGACTTCAACGTGATGCGCACGCCGTTTGGCCGCGACATCACGGCCGAAATCGTCGAGGCCTTCCGCGCCGAGGGCGTCGCGCCCGGATTCTACTTCTCGCCCGACGATTTCTGGTGGCTGTGGCGGAACGGCATCGCGCTGCAACGGAATACGCCTGCCGTCGCGCCCGCCAACAATCCGGGGCTGATGGCGCATGACCAGGCGCAGGTGCGCGAGTTGCTCACCCGCTACGGCGCCATCGACGTGATCTTCTTCGACGGTCCGCCCGAGGGCCTGCGCGAACTCGCCTGGGACATCCAGCCCAATATCGTCGTCACCCGCGGCGCCATCGAGACGCCCGAGCAGTATGTGCCCGGCGTGCCGCTGGACGGCGCTTGGGAATCCTGCATCACCATGGGAACGCAGTGGCAGTATAAGCCCACCAACGAGACCTACAAGTCCGGGGCCGAGTTGATCCGGCTGCTGGTGGAGACGCGCGCCAAGGGCGGCAACCTGCTGCTGAACGTGGGGCCGAAGCCGGACGGCGAACTGCCCATCGAGCAGGAAGAGCGGCTGCGCGAGGTGGCTCTGTGGATGTTCATCAACGGCGAGGCGATCCACGGCGTCCGCCCCTGGGTGATCACCAACGAAGGTCCCTACTGGTTCACGAAGAACAAGGACGGGAGCGCGCTTTACGTCATCGTGAAAACCGAAGAGCGCTGGCCCTACGGCGCCTGGCGCGACATCACGCTTAAGAGCGTGCGCGCCACGCCCGCCACCCAGGCGAGCGTGCTGGGGCAGAACGATCAGGTGCTCGAGTATCAGCCCGACGTGGCGCCCAAGACCACCTGGAAGCAGGACGCCGCCGGACTGCATCTTCGCGCCATGCGGGCGCAACGGATCTACAACGACCGCAAGTGGCCCAACCCGCTGGTGCTGAAGCTCACCAACGTCGAGCCGGCGCTGACGCCGCCGCGGGTTGAGACGGTGGGCGCGCGCTGGGACGCCGCCACCCGCACGCTGACGCTCGAGGGCGAGATCAGGGACCTGGGGAAGTCGGAGGCGCTCGAAGCGGGTTTCGAGTACCGCGACATAACCGGGCTCGACCTGACCGAGCGTCCCGGCGGCTACACCGCGACGCCGATGGTGAAGCGCGGCGCCACGGGGCCGTACTCGCTGGCGGTGAAAGGTCTCGCGCCCGGGCGGACCTACGAGTTCCGCGCCGCGTTGAAACATCCGCTGTTGACCGTCTACGGGCGCGAGCAGCGGATCCGGACGCAGTAAAGATTAAGGAGGACCGATGAACAGCAACCGGCGGGATTTCCTGAAGGTCTCGGCCGCCGCCGCGGCGCCCGGCGCCCTGTTCGCGCAGGGGCGCGTGGCGCGCAACCCGGGCACGTCGCTGCGGCTTGCGCTGAACGCTTACTCTTTCAACCAGCCGCTGCGCGACGGCAAGCTGACGCTGGAGGACGTCGTGGATTTCTGCGCCCGGCACGAGATCGCCGCGCTGGACGCGACCGGCTACTACTTCCCCGGCTATCCAAAAGCGCCGGACGCGGAGACCGTGCACCGGCTCAAGCGGCGCGGCTTCGTCAACGGCGTCACCATTTGCGGCACCGGCGTCCGCAACGACTTCGCGGTCACCGACGCCGCCGCGCGCCGTGCTGACGTACGCCTGGTGAAGGATTGGATCGAGGTTGCGACCCGGCTGGGGGCGGGCGTCATCCGGGTCTTTGCCGGCCGCGCCGTGCCCGCCGGACACACCTTCGAGCAGGCGCTCGATTGGATGATCCCGCTGTTTCAGGAGTGCGCCGAGTACGGCCGCCGCCACGGCGTCATTGTCGGCCTTCAGAACCACAACGACTTTGTGAAGACCGCCGCCGAGACGATTCGCATCGTGGATGCGGTGAACTCGGAATGGTTCGGCGTGATCCTCGATGTAGGCAGCCTCCGCGCCGATCCGTACCGCGAGATCGAGGCGCTGGTCCCTTATGCGGTCTCCTGGCAGCTTAAGGAGAACGTCTGGTTTGGCAAGCAGGAGACGCCAATCGACCTGAAGCGGCTGAAAGCGATCATCGCGCAGGCGGGCTACCGCGGTTTCCTGCCGATCGAGACGCTGGGTGCGGGCGATCCGCTCGTCAAAGTGCCGCGCTTCCGCGAACAGGTGCGCGGCGTGTTCGGAGTCTAGGCGCTTGCGCGCCGCGTCCTTGCTCGCCTTGGTGTTCGCCGTGTGCGCGGCCGGCGCGCAACCGGCGCAGGTCGAGATCCTTGCGCCTTACGTGCAAACGCCGCCCGAGGCGGTCGAAGCGATGCTGAAACTCGCCGGAGTCGCGGCCGGCGACGTGGTTTACGACCTCGGCTCCGGCGACGGGCGCATCGTGCTGGCCGCGGCGCGCTTGCCGGGGGTGCGCGCGGTGGGCATCGAACTCGATGCCGGGCGCGTCCGAGCGGCGCGGGAAGCCGCGGCCAAGGCCGGCCTGGCCGCCCGCGCCGAGTTCCGCCGCCAGGACTTCTTCGAGGCCCACCTCGGCGAGGCGACGGTCGTTACGCTGTTCCTGCTGGCCGATCAGAACCGCAAGCTGCGGCCCAAGCTGTGGCGGGAACTCAAGGCCGGCGCGCGGGTGGTTTCCTACTGCTTCGACATGGGGCCGGAATGGAAGCCCGAGCGTGTCATCGAATCGGCCGGCTGCCGTGTCTATCTGTGGATCGCGCCTGGCCGCGCGGCGCCCGCGGGTTAGCGCCGGCGGTCCGGTCGTTCACTCGCCGAAGGAGAGTTTTTTCTTCTCCGGCGCGGGAGGATCCTCCAGCCGGATCTTGGCGAGATAGATGCTGGTTTTTCCTTCGTGCGAGGAATAGTAACTCATCCAAACCATCCCGCCGTGCCAGACTAAGCCCGGGTAACTGGTATCGCCTCCCGAGGGCGGTGAGACTAACTCCGTGAGCGACGGTTCGCCGGGGTCGAGCAGGCAGAGGCTGGTTCGCACGCGCCCGTCGTAGAGCCGCACGCCCGCCAGGATTCTCCCGTCCGGCGTTGCGAGCAGGCTGGGACCTCCGATGCGCACGCCCAAGTCCCGCCAGGTCCAGCCGCGGTAGGGAGGCGCGCTGCGCCCG
>CAKZVG010000560.1 GCA_937921835.1 uncultured Bryobacteraceae bacterium
TTGTTTCGCCAACGCCAACGCCGCCGGGTATCTGTACGAACCGTCGATCGAGCAGGTGCGGCAGATGCTGCTCAACCTGCGCGGCGAGCTGCCGGTCTCGGGCCGCATCGTGCAGTTCTCGGGCGGCGAGCCGACGATTTACCCGCATTTCTTTGAAGCCGTGCGAATCGCCAAGGAGTGCGGCTTCTCACACGTGCAGGTGGCCACCAACGGCATCAAGTTCACCGACCTGGAGTTCGCGCAGAAGGCCAAGGAAGCCGGCCTGCACACGCTGTATCTCCAGTTCGACGGCGTCACCGACGACGTTTACCTGCGCACCCGCGGCGAGCGCCTGATGGAGAAGAAGCTGAAGGCGATCGAAAACGTCCGCAAGGCGGGCATGAAAATCTGCCTGGTGCCGACCATCGTCAAGGGGATCAACGATCATCAGGTCGGCGACATCCTGCGCATGGCCATCGACAACATCGACGTCCTGAGCGCCATCAGCTTCCAGCCGGTCTCCTTCACCGGGCGCATCTCGCGCCACGAACTGATGGCCAAACGCTACACGCAGGCCGATTTCGCTCATGCCGTGCACCAGCAGACCGGCATCTGCGACCCCTACGAGGACTGGTTCCCGCTCTCCTGCGTGCAGCCCTTCTCGAAGCTGCTGAGCGCCCTGCGCGGCGAGATGACCACCCACCTGTCGAGCCACCCTCACTGCGCCATCGGCACCTACCTGTTCGTTTCGCCGAATAAGGAGGCCGTCCCGGTGACCCGCTTCATCGACGTGGGCGCGATGCTTCAGGACATGGACCAGCTTTCGCGCAAGGCGGGCGCGGCGCGCATCAAGCTGTTTTCGAAGATCAACGCCTGGAACTCGCTGCGCAAGCATTTCCACGAGGACCGCGCGCCCGAGGGGCTGACCTTCACCAAGTTCCTCGAAACGCTTCAGGGCATGATGGACAAGAAGTACGGCCGCGGCGCGGCGGAAGCCTCCGGCTTCACCTACAAGACCCTGATGGTGGCCGGCATGCACTTCATGGACCACTACAACTACGACGTGGAGCGCGTGAAGCGGTGCATCATTCACTACGCCGCTCCGAACGGCCGCATCTACCCGTTCTGCGCTTACAACGGCGGCCCCACGTTCCGCGAGCGGATCGAGAAAGAGTTTTCGGTGCCGTTTGAAAAGCAACCCGAGTTGATTCAGCTCCGGCGCAACGGCTGCGGCGGCTGCTGAAGGTTCCACCGCCGGAAGGCCTCCCCTCCTGTGTCATCATGGGGGCGGGAGGCCTTTCCTTTTGCGCGCCATCGTTCAAACCTTGACCGGGTGGGGAGTGGCCGGAGTGTTCCTCCTGGCGGCGCTTGACTCGGCCGGCATTCCGATCCCGGGCGGCGTGGACGCGCTGCTGGTGGTGCTGGCGGCGGCCGCTCCCGCGGGGGCCTATTTCGGCGCCGCCGCGGCCATTGTTGGGTCGGCGATCGGCTCGATGTTCCTGTTCTACCTGGCGCGCAAGGGTGGAGAGCGCTACCTGGAGGCGCGCACCGCCTCCGGGCGGGCGGCGAGGTTCCGCATCTGGTTCCAGCGCTACGGTCTGCTGACGGTTTTCATCCCGGGCATCCTGCCGGTTCCCCTCCCGCTCAAGGTGTTCGTGCTCTCGGCCGGCGCTTTGGGAGTACGTCCCGCGGCCTTCCTGGCGGTGATCCTGGCGGCGCGCGTGCCGCGTTACCTCGGCCTGGCCTATTTGGGCGCCAAGGTGGGCGAGAACTCGCTCGAGTACCTCAAACAGCACGCCTGGCATCTGGCCGCCATCGCCGCCGCGCTGTTCGCGGTGCTTTACCTGGCGCTGCGAGTCGCGGACCGGATCCGCGGCGGACGCCTGGCGGCGGAACCCTCCTGAGCCCCCCGGTGCCCGGCCTGTCCAGCCCGGCGCACCTCTGGCAGGTCACGGCTGGCAGGCCGTCCCCGGACCACCCGGCCGGCGAAATTCAGGACCGTGAACGCGCCCTCGCGCGGCCCGTTGTAGCGGGGCCGGCTTCCGGCAAGCAGTTCGCCAGGACGCAAAAAGGGGACCGGATCGCTCCGGTCCCCCCAAATCGGGCGAAGCCTGGCGGAAGAACTACCGCACCGCCACCGTGACCCCAAGCTGGCTGCTGAAGCGGCCCACCCGCAGCGTTACGGGGTAGACGCCCGGCGCCAGGCCGGCCGGGATCTGGATGTTGACCTGAATGGCGCCGGCTACCAGCCCCGGCGCCTGGCCGGCGTAGGTCACCCGCGCCTCGAGATTGCCGATCAACACCGACACCGGCAGCATCGGTTGCGGCAGGTTGGCGCCGCTCACCACCGCCCCGTCGGCCGGGATGGGCTGGAGCAGGCCCGCGCCGGTGGCGTAAACCAGCACGAAGGATCCCGCCTCGGCGGCGTTGTTGGTCGTGTTGAGGCTATAGTTCTGGTTGAGGATCGCGCCCGGCCCGGAGCCGGAGGCGTCGGCGGTGAAGATGCCCGGCGAGGCGTCCGACAGCGGCACGGTGACCGGCGCCGACCGCTGGCCGCGGTACTCCACCACGACGGTGGTGCTGGTCGCGCCCGCGATCCCGAACGGAACCACGGCGTTGATCTGCCCTTCCTGCGCGTAGAGCAGCGGCGCGGGCACCCCGCCGAAGAACACCCGGACCTCGGCCAGCACCGTCTGAACGACGTTACCCACCACCTGTGCCGATTGCCCCGTCGCCGGGCCGAGGTTGCGGCCCTTGATGGTGACGATGGCGCCCGCCGAGACCGCGCCCAGTCCGGTGGCGCCGCTGGCGGCGTTGGCGACCGAGTTGATCTGCGGCGCGGTCGGAACCACGGTCAGGCGCACCTGCACCGTGCGCGGCGAATTGCTCGCGCCCGGCGCCGTGATGGTCACCGTGCCGTTATACTCGCCGGCAGCCAGTCCGCTCGGGTTGACCGTCACCGCGACGGTTCCCGGCGTGGTGCCGGAGGTGGGACTCACACTCAGCCAGGTCCCGCCCGAGGCGGCGGCGGTGAAGCCAATGTTGCTCCCGCTCGAGCTGACCGAGATGTTCTGCGCGGGCGGCGCGGCCGCGCCCTGATTGACGCTGAAGGTCAGGCTCTCGGGTGTCGCCGAGAGCGTCACCGGCGCGGTCACCGTCAGCGACACCGGCAGGTTTTGCGCCCCGACGCCCGTGCTGAAGGAGACCTGGCCGGAGTAGGTGCCCGCCTGGAGCCCGGCCGCGTTCACCGAGACCTGGAAGTCGGCGGGCGTATTCGCGCTGGAGGGCGTGACGTTCAGCCACGAGCCGCCGCTGGTGGTGG
>CAKZVG010000561.1 GCA_937921835.1 uncultured Bryobacteraceae bacterium
CTTCCCGCCCAGCTTGTAGCCGGTGATGTCGAACCGCGCCCAGACCGCGTCGCCGGGCCGGTAGGCGGCCACCGGCAGCGGTTCGCCGTCCTCCTCGCCGCGCAGGAAGCGGAAGTTCCGCACCACCAGAGTGGAGCTTGGGGCGACGTCCCGCCCGCGCACCTGGAACGGGATCTCCCTGCGGATTTCCGTCGCGGCCAGCTTGTCGGTGAGCGCAATCAGTATCCGGTATTCGCCCGAAGGCGCCAGCGGAGGCACCGGCACGTCGTAGCGCACCTTGGGCAGCCAGTCCTTGTCTTCCACCGCCAGGCTGGCGTCCACCTTGCCCGTGCGCGGCGGCTCGAGCGGGATGTTTTCCGGGTCGCGGGTCTCGATGCGGTATTCGAGCAGAATCCGCTCGTCCGCGGAAACCCGGTATCCCGTCAACTGGAAGCTCAGGAAGACCGTCTCGCCGGGGCGGAAGTCGTAGCCGGGACGCAGCGCGGGTCCGTCCTCAAACTGGTGGAGCGCCTCGTTGAGGATCGCCAATTGCCGCGGCGCCGCCAGCAGGAGGGCGGCGGCCAGCGGAAGTGCGAAAACCCAGCGCATCGGATTCTTCAGGGGTTGAGGGACGGCTCCTTCAGCTTTGTTTCGGCGTCCCGATCAAGCCGCAACGGAAGGTCGACGTAGGCCACCTTCTCCTCGCCCAGGTCGGCGTCGCTGGCTACCCGCAGCTTATACGATCCCAGCGGGACGTCGAAAACCACCCGCCCGTGCTCGGTGTTGGCCGGGCCGAGTTTGCGCAACATGCCGAGCCACTCCGGGACGCTTTCGCCGGCCACGATCTCCTGGTAGGTCTCGCCGTTCGCACCCGTGAGCACCAGCGGAGGAATGGCGCACTCCTCGCCGCCGCTGTTGGTGACCGTGAGAGTGACCAGCAGGAATCGGTGGGTTGGCTGTTTGGCTTCGATTCCTTCTCCCAACTGGGATTTCCACTCGGTATCGAGGACGTTGTAGATCAACGTCCCGGCGGTCACGCGCTCCCCCATCCGGAAGGCATTCGCCAGGCTGCCGGGCTGCTTCGAGCAGCCGGTTGACAGCGCCGTCGAGAGGATACCGATACCAACGGTGAACGTGAGGGCTGCGGCTCGCATCGAACGGTTTCTCCCTGCTCACTCAAACGGTAAACCAACGGCCCGCCATTCCGCAAGTTGAGCCGCTCTGCCGCCGCGAAGAACGGTTGCAGCGTAGCGGCGTGAACGGAGCGCCTTTCGATGAGGCAGATGAGCGGAGCGGTGCCGAGACACGCGCTCCCGCCACAACTCCTCTCCCGGACCCTCCAACTCCAGAAGACTGCCGGATGGCGTCGCCGTGGCAGGGCGCCTCCCGGAGCATTTCACCTGCGCGCCTTCCCGGCCTCCCGGGAGCCCACCTGGCACAATTTCCTGCATCTTGACACGCTTCTAATATATGTATAATATTCCCACTGGATAGCACATCCTGGCAGGAGGAGGAGTATGAAGGCCTGTATTGGGTCTCTCGCGCTGCTCGCCGTTCTGGGGCTGCCGCCCCTGGCGCGCTCGCAATCGATCAAAGGCGTGTTCCTCGGCACGGTAACCGACAGCTCGCAAGCGGCGGTTCCCGGCGCCGCGGTCACGGTTCTGAACGCCGCCAACGGCGCGACGGTCTTCAAAGGGACCACGGGGCCGGATGGAACCTATGCCGCGCCGGCCATTCCGGTGGGCGTCTATCACCTGGTCTTCGAAGCGCCCGGCTTCAAGCGCACCGAGATTCGCGGCGTGGAATTGCGGGTCGACGAACGCGTGCGGGTGAACGCGCGACTCGATCCCGGCATCGTGACTGAGCAGATCACGGTCCTGGGCGAGGGCCTCGGGCAGCTCAAGACGGAGACGTCGTCCATGAGCGAGATCATCAACGTGGCCCAGATGCGCAACCTGCCGCTGCCGCAAGGCGGGCGCGGCGACGACGTGCTGAACGTCCTGATGCTCGCGGCGGGCGTCAGCGCGGGAGGAAACGGAACGCGCATCAACGCCCAGCAGATCTCGGTCAACGGCAGCCGCACGCTGAACACCGAGATCATGGTGGACGGCGTCTCGATCCTCTCGGGAACCACCGGCAGCATCACCATGATGCCCTCGCGCGAGGCCATCCGCGAAGTGAAGGTGCTGACCTCGGCTTACTCGGCCGAGTATGGGCGGACCTCGGGCGGCTTCGTGAACGCCATCGTCGATTCCGGAACGGGCGAGTACCACGGCGCGCTGTATGAGAACCTGCGCAACGAGGCCTTGAACGCCAACAACTTCTTCAATAACGCGCGCCGGGTGGCGCGCCCGCGCGACCGCTTCCACCAGTTCGGCGGGAAACTCAGCGGACCGCTCTCGATTCCGAAGCTGTACCACGGACGCGACCGCAGCCTGTTCTTTTTTAACTACGAAGGGCTGCGCATCAAGAACCCCGCCGCGCCCATCTCGACGCTGCCCGACGCCGCCTTCCGGGCGGGCGACTTCTCGGCTTCGCGAGTGGTGGTTCGCGACCCGCTGAGCGCCGCGCCCTTTGCGCAGAACCGAATCCCGGAAAGCCGGCTGGACCCGGCCGCGCGCAAGATCATCGCTTTGGCGCCGCTGCCCAACTCGGCGGGTACGCCGGACACGGCCAACGGGCGGCTGCTGAACAATTACGTGAACCCCCAGTCGGTAGACGAGTACATCAACAACTACACCGGGCGCTACGATCACCTGGCGATGGAGGGGCGCTCGCGGCTCTTCCTGCGGGTCACGCATTACGACCAGAGCCGCCCCGCCGCGGCGCTGATGCCCGGTCCGCTGAACAACGAACGCGGTCCCGAAACGCAGGTGGGCTGGCAGGCGGCGCTCGGCTACACCCACGTGCTGTCGCCGAGCCTCCTGCTGGACCTGCACTTCGGCCTTCACAAGAACGATCAGATCGTGGTGCCGCCGGCCGTCATCCCGGACCCGAGAGCCGCCTTCGGGATCGAGCGGGCGATCGGCAACGCCGCGCCGACCATCAACATCAGTGGTTACCGGACCCTCGGCCTGAACACCAACACCATCCGCCAGCAGATCACCAATACCTTTCACTACTCGGGCGCCGTGAACTGGTCCACCCAGCGCCATGTCATCAAAGCCGGCGCGCAGCTTCGCAAGAACCAGTTCAACGTGTTCAATCCGGGAGGAGGCACCACCGGCATTTACAACTTCAACGGCGAGGTCACCAACCTCACCGGGAGCGCCAACAACCCCGTCAACGCCATGGCCGATTTCCTGCTGGGCGCCATCCAGACCGCCAGCTACAAGCTGCCGCAACCCCTGACCGGCCGCCGCAACTGGAACCTGGGCGCGTTCCTTCAGGACGACTGGAAGGCGACGCCGCGGCTGACGCTCAACCTGGGGTTGCGCTACGAGTACGAATCGCCCATGGTCATCGT
>CAKZVG010000562.1 GCA_937921835.1 uncultured Bryobacteraceae bacterium
GGCTCCGGAAACCACTGTGCAACAGTCCGGACAGACCGTGATCGTATTCGGCCGCAACAATTTCAGCCCGCGCTACACGAACTCCAAACGCAACCAGTTCATTTCCACTGTCTCCTGGACCCGCGGCAAACATTCCTGGAAATTTGGCGGCGATCTGAGCTTCGAGCGCATCGAGAATTTTTTCCCCGGACAGTTCTCGGGCGTGTATCTCTTCCCGTCGCTGCTTGATTTCGCGCAGCGCCGGCCCTCGACTTTCCAACAAGCGCTGCCCGGACCCGGAACCAAAGGTCCGCTTTCGAACCCCAACATCGACGAGTACGCCTTCTTCGTGCAGGATCAGTGGCGCACCACCAGCCGCTTGACCCTCAACTTCGGCCTGCGCTACGACCTTTTCGATCCGGCCAAGCCGCCGTTTCTCAACCCCGACCCGCGCCTCGCCCAGCTCGATGTCGTCACCAATCGCCTGGATCTCGACAAAAACAACTGGGGCCCGCGGCTCGGCGCGGCCTACTCTGTGCTCGATTCCGGCCGCCTGGTTCTGCGCGGCGGCTGGGGCCTGTTCTACGGGCGGACGCCATCCATCCTCACCGGCACAGTACACACCAACAACGGCGTGCAGGTGCAGAACTATCTCTTTTCCGGCGCCGCCATTCCGGTAACTTATCCCAACATACTCCGCGAGATCCCGGCCGCCGGGCGGACGCCGGTCAACATCTTCCATTTCGCGCCCGGCTTCAATCAGCCGCGCACACAGCAGGCGAGCTTCAACATGGAAGCGCGGCTGGCAGACTTCGTGTTCACCGCCGGCTACCTGGGTGTCTTCGGATCGGACCTCAATCGCTCGCGCGATATCAACCTGGCGCCCATGCAGCCCTTCTCCGGCCAGCTTTGCACCAACTCCGCGGCCGCCGCGCCCTGCAATCCCAGCGGTCCGTTCGCTTATTTCCGCCGCGTCGCGCCCCGCCCGGTGCAGGGCTACCAGCGCATTACGCGCGCCGAGAGCTCCGGAGAGTCGAACTACAACGCAGGGTTCGTGCAAGTTACGAAACGCCTGGGGCGCAACTTCGAGCTGCAAACCTCCTACACTTACTCCAAGGTTCTGGACAACGCGCCCGAGGGAACGGCGGTGCTGCCCGGTAACTTCGGCGATGATTCCAAGATCGTCTGGGACCCTTTGAATATCGCGCTCGACCGCGGGCTTGGCGACGCCGACATTCGCCACCGCTGGGTTCTCTCCAGCGTCTGGGATATTGCTTACGGCAGCCGCGTCCGGAATCCGGCCGGCCGGGTGCTGCTGGGCGGCTGGCAGTTGGCCTCGATCGCGCAGGCGCAATCCGGCCGCGTGTTTTCCGAGCGAATCGGCCAGGACGTGAACAATGACGGCAACATCGCCAACGAGCGCGTGCCGTTTGCCGCGCGCAATGGCCTCCGGCTGCCGGCCTTCGCTGCCGTGGACCTGCGGTTGGCCAAGGACATCCCGCTTTGGACCGAATCAACGGCAGGCCTCAAGCTGGTGGGGGAGGCGTTCAATCTGTTCAACCGCGCCAACATCACCGGCAGGAACGGCGTCCGCTACAACGTCAATCTGGCCAGCTTCGAATTCCGCCCGAACCCGGCTTACATGTTCGACACGGCGGCGGGCGATCCGCGCATCCTGCAACTGGCTCTGCGCCTGACTTTCTGAGCGGCCACGGCCGCGCAGGCAGGAGCGTCAGTTCGTGCCAGAACGGGCCACGGCGCCGCGCGTCAGCCGGCCGGTGGCTTGCCGCCTGTTCTGGAGAGTTCCAGCCGCCGGCACGCCCGGCTACTCCTCGCGCAGCACCCGCGCCGGATCTACCCGCATCGCGCGCCACGCCGGAATCGCCGCTGCCGCCAGAGCCACCACCAGCAGCAGCGCCGCCACCGCCGCGTAGGCCGCCGGGAGCCCCAGCGCCAGGCCGGTGACTGCCGGAACCAGCCCGCCGCCGACCATCATCCGGAAGATGTCCGTACCGCGCGCGCCCAGCGCCATCCGGACGCCGATCTCGCGCACCCGCAGCGCGGCCGTGTAGGCCATCACGCCGTAGGTTCCCACCGCCGCCAGAATGAGCGCGATGGCCGAGAGAATGCCCAGCACCTTGGCCGTGGCGCGCTCGCCAGAGGAACGCGTCGAGAGCAGCGCGCCGTAGGATTGCATCCGGAACAGCGGCTGGTCCGGGTCCCCTTCTTTCACCGCCGCCCGCAGCGCCTCCGCCGTGCCCGAGGCCCCCGTGGCCGCCCGCGCCACGACGGTCATGACCCGCTGCGGCGCTTGCGCGAACGGCCGGTAGAGTTCCGGCCGCGGCGGTTCGGCCAGGCTGGTGTGGCGGACGTCACGCGCCACCCCCACCACCGTCAGCCAAGGACCCTCTCCGCGTCCCACGCGCACGCGCCGGCCCAGAGCTTCGGCCCGCGGCCAGTAGCGCTTCACGAAGGTCTCGTTCACCACCGCCACGGGCTGCGCGTCCTGGTGATCCGCCGCGGTGAAAGCGCGTCCGGCCACGAGCGGAATCTTCATCGTCGCGAAGTATCCCGGACTCACCACCATGTTGCCGCTCATCTCCTCCCGCGTGGCGCCGCTCTCCCCGCCGGTTCGCACGTTCAGGTAACTGTTGTCGCCCGCCAGCGGCATGGTCTGGACCAGGGCCGCCGATTGGATGCGCGCATCGCGCGCAATCTGATCGAGGACCCGCCCGTAGAAGGCGCGCACCTGCGCGTCCTCCGGATAGCGTTCCTGGGAAAGCAGCACGTAAGCGATGGTGAGGTCCTTCCGGTCGAAGCCGGGGTCCATGTATTGCTGCCGCAGCAGGCTGCGGATCAGCAACGCCGTGGCCGCCACCAGCACCAGCGCCAGCGCCATCTCGGCCGCGACCAGCGCCTTGAGCGTCCGGCGCCGCCCGCCGGTCGAGCCACGGCTAGACTCTTGAAGCGCCGGCGCCAGCTCGCCCCGGGTTTGAAGCCAGGCCGGAATCGAGCCGAACACCACCCCGGTGGCGAGCGCCAGCGCCAGCCC
>CAKZVG010000563.1 GCA_937921835.1 uncultured Bryobacteraceae bacterium
GTGCCGATCCGTCCGAACACCTGGGCCCGCTTCTACGAGCTGGGCACCAACCGGCCGCTCTACTTCACGAGCAGTTACGAACTGGTCTACACCGACCACGATCTGCCCACGCATTACAGCTTCCAGGGCTCCTACGGAGTGGCGTCGATGATCCGCGACTATCAGGAAGCGCGGCGCGCCGGCCTCGAGGAAATGCGCGCCCGCCGCGCCCGGCCCATGACGCCGGAGCAGAAGGCCGCCCGCCGCCGCGCGCTCGAGCCGCGCGTCGCCGCCGCCATCGCCGCGCTCGACGAGGACGGCCGCTGGCTGCGAAACGGGCGCATCGAATGTTCCATTTTCGTGACAAACATGACTACGCTTTCCGAATACCTGGAGCTTGCGGGATAATCGGAAGGTATGCGGATTCTGACTTCGACATTACTGCTGTGTTCGCTCGCCGCCGCGGGGGAACTCAAACTGGGCAAGCCGCTCGCATTAAAGCAGCCGACCCCGATCGCGAAGCTCTCAGCCTCCCCCGATGCCTATGTGGGAAAGGTGGTTCAGGTCAAGGGCAGAGTGGTGGACCTGTGCCAGAAGATGGGTTGCTGGATGAACCTGGTGGATGCGGCCGGCGAGGGATCGCCGGTGCGCATCAAGGTGAAGGACGGCGAGATCGTGTTTCCCAAGGAGGCGGTGGGTAAGATGGCCGTCGCCGAAGGGAAGTTCGTGCGCCTCGATCTGACCAGGGAGCAGGCCATCGCCATGGCCAAACACGAGGCGGAAGAAAACGGCCGCGCCTTCGATCCGGCTTCCATTACTTCGGGCAAGACCATTTACCAGATTCAGGGCACGGGCGCGGTCATTTTGGAGTAACACGCCATGAGCAAACTTACCGCGATCCTGCTTTCGCTGTGTCTGTTCGCCGCCGGCGCCGCGCCTGCCGCCGCCGCGCCCGCCCCGGGCGGCGAGAAACCGAAACTCGTGCTGGTGGTCGTGGTCGACCAGTTCCGCTACGATTACCTCACCCGCTTCCGCGCCTCCTACACCTCCGGGCTGGCCCGCGTGATCGCGGGCGGCGCAGTCTTCACCAACGCGCATTACGAGCATTTCCCGACTGTTACCGCCGTCGGCCACTCGGTGGTCCTGAGCGGCGCCATGCCGGCGGTGAGCGGCATCGTGGGCAACGAGTGGTACGACCGCGAGCTGGCCCGCCAGGTGACCAGCGTCTACGACCCCAAGACGCAACTGCTGGGCGGCGAACCGAACCGCGCGGGCGCTTCGCCGCGCCGCCTGCTGGTGAGCACGCTGGGCGACGAACTCAAGCTCGGCGGCGGCGGGGACTCCAAGGTATACAGCGTGTCGAGCAAGGACCGCGCCGCCATCATGATGGTGGGGCACATGGCCGACGGCGCCTTCTGGTTTGATCCCGCCACCGGCAACTTCGCCAGCAGCACGTTCTACTTTCCCGACATGCCCGCCTGGGCGAAGGCCTTCAACCAGAGCCGCGCCGCGGATCAGTGGCTGGGCAAGGAGTGGTGGCCCATGGCCGATTCCGGACCCCGGCCCGCCAAGCCCTTCGCCAAGCTGCCCGCCACCCCCGGCAAAGCCTACTACGACGGACTGGAGCGCACTCCCTGGAGTAACGACCTGCTGGTGATGTTCGCCGAACGCATCCTCGCGGAGGAAAAACTCGGCCAGCGCTCGGGAACAGATCTGCTGGCCGTCAGTTTTTCCTGCAACGACCGCATCGGCCACGCCGTAGGCCCGCACTCGCCCGAGGTGGCCGATCTGTCCGTGCAGACCGACCGCACCCTCGGCCGGCTGCTCGATTTCGTCGACCGGAGCGTGGGCCTGAAACGCACCCTGGTGCTGGTCACCGCCGATCACGGCGTGGCGCCGCTGCCGGAACAAATGCAGGCCAGCAAGATGCCGGGCGGGCGCATCTCCGAGAAAGCCGTGCACGAGACCGTCGAGCGCGCCCTGGTCGCGGCTTACGGCGAGGGCAATTGGGTGGTGGGATACTCCGGACCCGCCCCCTACTTGAACTACGACCTGATCCGGCGGAAGAACCTGAAGCTGGCCGAGGTGCAGGAGACCGCCGCCGCGGCGGTGCGGCGCATGGATCACATCGCGCGCGTCTATACCGGCGAGCAGATGCGCAACGGGCACCTGTCGATGGACATGGTCGGACAGCGCATCGCCAACGGCGCGCATTTTCAGCGCGGCACCGATCTGGTGGTGGTCGCCGAGCCGAACTGGCTCTTCGAGGACCGCGGCACCTCCCACGGCACGCCCTATAACTACGACACGCACGTCCCGGTCGTGCTGATGGGCGCCGGAATCCGTCCCGGCGTCTATCACCAGCGGATCGTCGTCAACGACGTCGCGCCTACCCTGGCCACGCTGCTGGGCATCGAGGTGCCGGGCGGCGCAAGCGGCCGCGCGCTCGCGGAAATCCTCACCGGCGGCCTTCCCGCTTCCGGAAACTGAGTAGCGGACAACGCCCGCCGCGGGCGCCGCCCACGGCCGCCGCGGCGGCGCAACCTGTTAGCCTGAAAGTTGCGCCGACATCCTCACTTTTGGGCCTATGTGGCCTTGGGGGCGGTGTGTTTCTTCTGGGGAACCACCTACCTTGGAATCCGCATGGCTCTCGAATCCTTTCCGCCGCTGCTGCTGGTTTCCGTGCGCTTCTTGATTTCGGGCGGTCTCATGCTGGGGGTGGCGCGGCTCATGGGCATGCACCTTCCGCGCGGACGCGAATTGCGGCTCACGGCGCTGAACGGAGTGGTGATCCTCGGCGTCGGCAACAGCGCCCTGACGTTTTCCGAAGTGTGGATTCCCAGCGGCATCGCGGCGCTCATCATCACCACCTCGCCCTTCTGGCTGGTGGGCATCGAGGCGGCCCTTGGCGGAGAGCGGCTGCACGGTCCGGCCATCGCCGGGATGCTGGTGGGATGCGCGGGCGCGGTTCTGCTGTTGGCGCCGGGCGCCGGCGGCGGGTTCAACCGAGCCCTGCTGAACGGCTTCCTGCTCTTGCAGGTCGGCTGCGCCGCCTGGTCGCTGGGTTCGGTGTTGCAGCGGAGACAGCCCTCGCAAGCCCATCCGGTGGTTTCCGGAGCGGTGCAGCAGGCCGCCGCCGGCCTGGCCTTCGCCCTGCCGGCCATGCTGCTGAACGAGGCCCCGGTGCGCCTCAGCCCGCGCGGCATCGGCGCGCTCGTCTACCTGATCGTCTTCGG
>CAKZVG010000564.1 GCA_937921835.1 uncultured Bryobacteraceae bacterium
GGCGATCTCCTGGTGCATCGGCGCTTGGCTCGCGCGTTCGAGCCGCAGCGTCGGGTTGCGGAGCACGGCGTCGGCGTAGTCGATCAGCCGAGCCTCCTCCTTGGCTGTTGCCAGCGTGTCGAAGCCGCTCTTGATCGCACGCGCAAGCGGCGTCTTGGCGGGGATGGTGCCGAGGTGCTGGTCAGCCACCGCCTTCCACTCGGCGAGCGCCCGTTGCGGTGTGGTGCCTCGGCCGTCGTCCCGCGCGCCGTTTGGCCCGGCCCTGCCCTACAGGCTCCGGATCAATGTGATCTTGCGCAGCTTGACGGCCTCGGATTTCTCCTCCAGGAGCGAGAAGGTGATGGTCTCCGTCTGAGGCCGCACTTCGAGTTTGCCGGAGAGCTTCTTGGTCACGAACTTCCCCTGCGTGCCCTCAATCACGCCTTCGACGAAGCTGCGCGCGGGCGCGCCGCGTTGCTGCGCCGCCAGGCGGAACTTGCCCCCGGCGGCGGAGTCGTCGCAGGCGTAGGTGATTTCCAGCTCGTAGCTGCCGTCGAGGCTCTTGTAGGGATACCACAGCAACATGTTGGATTCCTGCGCGAACCTCTTGAAATTGGTGGCGCTGCGGGTTTTCCAGTCGTAACGGACCTCTTCTCCCCGCAGGCGCGCCACCCAGGCGAACAGGTCCAGGCGCCGCGGCATCTGATCGGCGCGGAACGACCTGGCTACGCGCGGGGTTGGATCGGCGAGCTCGAGCACAAGCACGCTGTTGAAGCGGTCCACGGGCTTGGCGGGCAGTTCGAAGTCGATGCCGTCGCCTTCGCGGGTGAAAGGCACGGCGGCTTTGTTAGCCAGAAAATAGGCGCGCTTGACTTCGCTTTCCAGTCCGCGCAGGCGCAGCTTCGGTCCCGGCCAGTTGAGGATGTGCAGGTAGATCCGGCCGGGCATGACGGTGGCGCGCCAGGTGATGTCGGGGAAGTGGAAGGGGCTGGGGCCGGTCCCGTAGATCGATTCGCCGTTCACCGCCAGCCATTTGCCGATGGTCCGCAGGATGTCCTGGCTGGGCTTCGGGATGACGCCTTCGGCCGTGGGGCCGACGTTAAGCAGATAGTTGCCGCCCTTGCTGGTGATGTCGGCGAGCTTGGCGATGAGATCGCGCGGGTCCTTCCAGTTGTTGTCGCTCTTCTTGTATCCCCAGGTGTCGTTGAGCGTCGCCGGCACCTCCCACTTACCGTCCTGCGTGTAGACCTGGATGGGGATGGCGTTGTCGGCGGTCTGCGTGTAGTCGCCCATGTTGTGCCCGATGCGGCTGTTGAGCAGGCAGTCAGGTTGAAGGCGCTTGACCATGCCGCGCAAGCTGGTGACCTGTTCAAGCGACAGCAGCCCGGGCGTATCGAACCAGATCAGGCCGAGCTTGCCGTAGTTGCTGAGGATCTCCTTGACCTGCGGGAAGACTTTGTTCTCCAGATACGGCTGCGCGTCGCGTTCCTTGGGGAAGTCCCAGTCGTTGCCGCGGCCGCCCGCTTCGTGCCAGTCCTGGTCCTGAGAGTAGTAGAAGCCGAAGCGGATGCCGCGCCGCGCGCAGGCGGCGGAGAGGTCTTTCATCGGATCCCGGCCGTAGGGCGTGGCGTCAACGATGTTGTACTTCGAGGCGTTGGACTTGAACATGGCGAAGCCGTCGTGGTGCTTGGAGGTGATGACCAGGTAGCGCATGCCGGCCTCCCTGGCAAGCTGCGCCCACTCCTCGCCGTTGAACTTCACCGGGTTGAACTGCGCGGCCAGTTGCTCGTATTCCTTGACCGGGATTCGCTCCCGGAACATGATCCACTCGCCGATGCCGCGCACGTACCTGCCTTTCCACTCGCCGGCCGGGATGGCGTACAGGCCCCAGTGAATGAACATCCCGAACTTCATTTCGTCGAAGTTCCGCAGGGCCTGCTGTGTCGCGAGGTCGGGCGGAGCCTGCGCCGCCGGGAGGGAAAACGCGGCCGCCGCCGCGGCGCAAAGCGCGCAATGGAGTGACCGTTTGAGTGCCATGGTTGGTTGCCGTTTTCGAGTCTCAGCTTATCACCGGGCCGCGCCTTCGCGCGCGTCCCGCCTGTGCTAACCTGCTTCGCGATGGCGATCTCACATTCCGCATTTCCGGTTGTGTTGCTCCTGATCCTTCCAGGGGCTTTCGCGCGCGAACTGCACGTCTCGCCGAAGGGGGACGACGCCAACGACGGCTCCGCGCCGAAACCGTTCAAGACCATCTCCGCCGCCGCGCGGGTAGCGCAGCCGGGCGACACGGTCACCGTGCACGAGGGCGTCTACCGCGAGCGGGTCAATCCACCCCGCGGAGGCGAGTCGGACGCCAAGCGCATCGTCTACCAGGCGGCGCCCGGCGAGAAGGCGGTCATCAAGGGATCGGAGGTGATCCGCGGCTGGAAGCCCTTCCAGGGGACGGTGTGGAAGGCGGTGGTTCCGAACTCGTTGTTCGGCGATTCCAACCCCTACCGGGATCTGATCTGGGGGGACTGGTTTAACGGCAAGGGACGGCCGCATCATACCGGCGAAGTCTATCTCAACGGTAAATCGCTTTATGAAAGCCACTTACTGGAGGGCGTGCTGAATCCGCGGCCGTATCCCGACAGCCGCGACCCGCAAGGATCGCTCTACACCTGGTACGCGGAGACGGACGCGGAAAACACTTACATCTACGCCAACTTCCGCGGCGCGGACCCGAACCGCGAGTTAGTCGAGATCAACGTCCGCCCGGCCTGCTTCTATCCGGACGCGCCGGGCCGCGACTACATCACCGTGCGCGGTTTTCACATGAGCCAGGCGGCGACGCAATGGGCGGCGCCCACCGCCGAACAGCCGGGACTCATCGGAACCCACTGGAGCAAGGGCTGGATCATCGAGAACAACGTGATCAGCAATTCCAAGTGCTCCGGCATCACGCTCGGCAAGGACCGCGCCACGGGCCACAACGTGTGGACGCTCGACCCGCGCAAGGATGGCGCCACGCACTACAACGAGGTCATCTTCCGGGCGCTCAACGCCGGCTGGTCGCGCGACACCGTCGGCTCACACGTCGTGCGCAACAACGTCATCTCGGACTGCGAGCAGACCGGCATCTGCGGCAGCCTGGGAGCCGTATTCAGCCTGATCGAGAATAACCACATTTACAACATCTGGGCCAAGCGGCAGTTCACCGGCGCCGAAATGGCCGGCATCAAGCTGCATGGCGCCATCGACGTCACCATCCGCAACAACCGCATTCACAACGCCGGGCGCGGGTTGTGGATGGACTGGATGGCGCAGGGAACGCGCATCACGGCGAACCTGCTCTACGACAACACCACCGACGACTTGTTTGTCGAGGTCAACCACGGGCCCTTCGTGGTGGACAACAACCTGTTCCTCTCCCCGCTGAGTTTGCAGGACTGGTCCCAAGGCGGCGCTTACGCCCACAACTTGTTCGCCGGGCGGATTCTCAGCCGTCCGGAGTTAAAGCGCTACACGCCATACCATCGTCCCCACTCGACCATGGTGGCCGGGCGCAGCAACATCAAGGGCGGCGACAGCCGCTTCCACAATAACGTCTTTCTGAAGGGCGCCGAGGCGGAACTGCCCCCCGAGAAGCCCGAGGACCGTGCCTCCGGCTACGGCCTCTGGGTATACGACACCCGCGAGTTTCCGCTCGCGGCCGGCGGCAACGTGTACCTGGGCGGAGCGCGCCCGTATTCGAAGGAGCGCGGCCCGCTGGCGCTGCCGGGCCCCTCGCCCAAATGGCGCGTTGCCGGGGAGGGCGAAAGCGTGTATCTGGAGATCGAACTGCCCGAGGCGATCCGTAAAACCGCCACGCTACTGGTTACTTCCGACTTACTCGGCAAGACGAGAGTTTCCGGGCTGCCTTTCGTGAACCCGGACGGCTCGCCGCTGGTGATCGGGAGCGATTACTTCGGCAAGCCGCGCGGCGCCGCTCCCGTGGCCGGACCCTTCGAACAGCCCGCCCGGGGCGCGGCGAAGGTCAAGGTCTGGTAAGCGGGGTCACCGTTTCTTCCAGCGGTAGGCGGCCAGGGAATTCCCCGCGAAGTACTTTTCTTCGGCCGCGCGGCCCTTTTCGGCGAAGTACTCGCGGACGATGCGGAAGCCGGTCGCGTAGTCCGCCCAGAGATCGCTGTTCGGCCAGTCGCTGCCATAGAGCAAACGGTCCGGGCCGAAGGTCTCCCAGATGGTGTCGAGCGTGGAGCGGTAGGAAGCGAGATCCGTTGGCACGCGGTCCCCGATGCGGCGCGGAACTCCCGAGACCTTCACCCAGACACGCGGGCGCTTTGCCAGTTCCCGCAGGTTGGCCTCGCATTCAGCGCGCCCGGCTGGCGCCTCGGGAAGCGCCAGGCGCGGCAGGTGGTCGATCACCACCCGCTGGACGGGAACGAGGTCGGTGAGGCGCAGGATGTCGGCGAGCAGCGCCGTGCTGGGGTTGGCCGTGTCGAGCACGAGCCCCGCCGCGGCCAGCGCCTTCAGTCCGGTGACGAAGCCGGGCCGGCCGAGCGCCTGGCGCAGGTTTCTACCCCACAGGTAGCCGTAGCGGATGCCGAGAAACAGCGGATTCTTCGAAAAGCGGTCGAGTTGCCTGGCGAATTCGGGGTGATCGGGTTCCAGGTTGCCGACCACGCCCACGATGATAGGATCCATGGCCGCGGCGTCGAGCGCCCACTGGTTGTCTTCGAACCAGGGGCTGCACTCCACCTTGATGGCGGCGCTGACGCCGAGCGGCGCGGCGATGGCGCGATAGCGTTCCGGCAGCGCGGGCTTGTGGATGGGGCTGTCCTTGGGCGGCCAGGGGACGCCTTGCGGCCGGCCCGTGTCGAACAGGTGGATGTGGGTGTCGGCAATCGGAAACGCGGGCGCCGCCGCCAGGAGCGCTCCCGCGGGCGCGGCCAGAAACTCTCTGCGGTGCACCCTGGTATTGTATCTTCGATGGGACCGGATCAGATTACCCGCCGGAGCGTGCTGGGCGCGCTGGCCGCCGCGCCGCTCGCCGCCAGGGCGCGGCCGAACGTGATCGTGATTCTCGCCGACGACCTGGGCTGGTTCGAGCTTGGCTGTTACGGGAACGGCTTCAACGAGACCCCGCATCTTGACCGGCTGGCCTTGCAGGGGGTTCGCTTCACCCACGCCTACTCGGCGGCGCCCGTCTGCTCGCCCACGCGCGCCAGTTATATGACCGGCCAGTATCCGGCGCGGGTGGGGATTCTGGATTACCTCCGCGCGGATGACCCGAACCACCTGAGTCCCGCGCTTGCCACCCTGCCCAAGCAGTTCGCCGCCGCCGGTTACGAGACCGCGCTCATCGGCAAGTGGCACCTCATGGGGGATTACGCCGCGCGCCGGGGCGATCCCGCGCTTCACGGCTACAAGCACGTCATCTGTTCGGAATCGAGCTACATCGGCCCCGGCTATTACTTCCCGCCCTATCAGCACATGAAGGAAGTGGCCCCGCGGCGCGAGGGCGAGTATCTGACCGACCGTTTGAACGAAGAGGCCGTGGAATTCATCGCGCGCGTGGCCGGAAGGCCTTTCTTCCTCTCGCTCAATCACTACTCGCCGCACACCCGCCTGGCGGGCAAGCCGGAGCTGGTGAAACGGTTCGCCGCCAAGCCCGGGGCGGGAAAGACGCGCAACAATCCGGAACTGGCGGCCATGCTCGCCTCGATCGATGAGGGCGTGGGCGCGCTCGTGGCCAAGCTGGATGAACTGGGCATCGCCGGCAACACGCTGCTCGTGTTCACCTCCGATAACGGCGGCGAGACCCGCGTGACCACCAACGGCCATCTGCGCGGCGGGAAATCGCAGCTCTACGAAGGCGGCATCCGGGTGCCGATGATCGCGCGCTGGCCGGGGCGCGCCCAGGCGGGCGCGGTCTGCGAAACGCCCGTGTCGTCCATCGACCTGTACCCCGGCTTGCTCGAGGCGGCGGGCCTGGCGGCGCCGCGCGGCCACACGCTCGACGGCGTCTCGTTTCTGCCGCTGCTTGCGCGGCCGCAAGCCCGGCTCAAGCGGGATGCGCTCTACTGGCACTACCCGCTCGAAAAGCCGCACTTTCTCGGCGGGCGTTCCGCGGGCGCGCTGCGCAAGGGGGATTGGAAGCTGATCGAGTTCTTCGACACCCGGACCGCCGAGCTCTACCACCTGAAAGCCGACCCGGGCGAACGGAACGATCTTGCCGCCGCCGAGCCCGCCCGGCTCAGCGCCATGCGTCAGGATCTGGCGGCGTGGCGGCGCGCCGTTATACCAGCCCCAGGCTCTCCCGCGCGTAAGCGAGCGAGCGCGTGACGTTCTCGGTCTCCATGCGGCGGAGGGCTTCCGGCGGCGCGCCGGAAACCTTTATGAGCGGCGCCTTGGGCTTGTTGGCGCGCACCAGCCGCAGCGTGCGGGCCAGGTCGATGCCTCTCTTTTCCGGGAACGTCGCCCAGTATTTGTCGGTCAGGCAGGGGATCCGGAGCGGGTCGCGGGTGATCATCTCGAGCGTGAGGTAGATTCCCGGACGATGCTTGCGCAGCGCCGCCAGCACGCGTTTCAGGTCCATCATGCCGTCGCCGAGGACGATATCGCCGAGCAGAAAGCCTTCCGCGTACTCCTCCAGCACGGCATCCTTGAGGTGCGAGGAAACGCCGAACGGCGCCAGCCCTTCGACCACCTCGATGGGATCCTCCAGGATCGAGATATTGTTTCCGGTGTCGATGCAGGCGCCGAGGTATTCGCTCGAATAGCCGCGCAGTAGCTTGACGTGCTCCTCGAGCGTGAAGTCCTTGTGGTTCTCGATGCCGAGCGGAATCCTGGCGGCCTCGACCACCGGGACGGCTTCGCGGATCGCTTTGAGGACGCGGTCCACGTGCGCCTGGCGCTCGGCCAGCGTGTTGAAGTCCTCATAGCGCCGCCCGCCGGTGGCGGCGCGCAGCGCCACCGCTCCCGCCTCCTTGGCCATCTTGACGGTTTGGACAAACCGCGAGAAATCCTTCTGGACCGGAGAAGCGCTCACCACCAGGAACATCCCCAGTTCGTCCAGCCGCGCGCGCACCCGGCGCGCGAAGTCCGCCTCAAGCGACGTCAACGCGCCCTGCGTTCCGGAGCTTCCGAACTGGGCGGCGAGTTCGACGAGCTCGATCGTGGACATGCCGCGCCGGCTGGGGAAGCAGTCCGAAGCCGCGCCCAGGGTGGTGCGGCGGGGAGCCGCGCCCGCCGCCAGCGCCCCCCCGGCCGCCACGAAGCTTCGCCGTGTCACAGCTTGAGCCCTTTCAGAATGCCGTCCCAAGGCTGCCGGTAGGGGCGCTCCAGCCAGGAAGACGCTTCCTTGTCGCCGAGGATGTCTTCCTTGGCCGGATCCCAGCGGATCATTCGGCCCAGGCGCAGCGAGATGTTCGCCAGGTGGCAGGCGGTGGAGATCAGGTGCCCCTGCTCGACGTCCGCGTTGGGCAGTTTGCGCGACTTCACGCAGTCGAGGAAGTTGCGCGAGTGCAGCTCCATCGGTTCGGCGTCGCCGCCGGCCTTGCGCGCCTCCGTCCAGGGAGCGGGTTTGATGTCGGCGGGCTGCGGGTGTCCGGGCGGGTTCGACCAGGGTGGAATACCCTTCTCGGGGGCGATGCGCGTGTCGGCGTAAACCTGATAGCCGCCGCGTCCCACCGTCATGCTGCCCTTGGTGCCGAAGAACTCGGTCCCGCCGCCGTGCCGCCGCCCGGCGCAGGCTTCGCGGATCGTGATGGAGACCGTAAAGCCGGGGTAGGTGAGAATGGCGTCCTGGGTGTCGGGCGTCTCCCCGTTGTCATTGCTCAACGCGAAGCGCCCGCCGGCCGAGTAGACCGTGCTCGGTCCCTTGATGTCGAGAAAGTTGTACACGAAGTCCAGGTCGTGGGCGCCAAGGTTGGTCATCTGGCCGCCCGAGTAGTCCCAGAACCAGCGGAAATGGTAGAGGCCGCGGTGCGGATTATAGGGGCGCTCGGGCGCGGGTCCCAGCCACAGGTTGTAGTTCATGCCCGGCGGCGGGTCGGAATTGGCGGGGCTGCCAAAGCCCGGCATGATGTTGCGCGCCGTGCCGATGTGCACCGAGTGGATCTTGCCGATATGACTGCTCTGAAACAGCGAGCGCACTTCCGGAATGTGGGCCCCGCTGCGCCCCTGCGTGCCCACCTGCACGATGCGCTTGTAGCGGCGCGCGGCGCTGACCATCCAGCGGCCCTCGCGGACAAACAGGGTCATCGGCTTTTCAACGTAAACATCCTTGCCCGCCGCGCAAGCCAGGATGCTCTGGAGCGCGTGCCAGTGGTCGGGCGTGGCCACCACCACGGCGTCGATGTCCTTGGCGTCGAGCATCTTCCGGAAGTCCGGATAGGGTTTGCACTCGGCGCCGCAGGCCGCCAGGCCAGCCTCGAGGCGCGGCTGGTAGACGTCGGAGACGCCCGCCCACTGGGCATCGCGGTGCTTCTTGAACGTCTCGACGTGGTAGGCTCCAATCAGTCCGTATCCGATCAAGCCCAGCCGCACGCGGTCGTTGGCGCCCAGAATACGCCCGTAGGAAGCCGCGGCGGCCGTGCCGAGAAAACCGCGCCGGGTTGCCGTCATTTGGTGTTCTCCTTGTTTGCTGCGCCGCCCCGCTCTTGGGAACTCGGCGGCGACTTAGGATTGAGGATATCAGAGGCGGGGGAACGCCGCCAGAACGCGCCCGCTCCTCAGCCCCGCAGCAGGAAGACCGCCACTTCGGCCAGGAGATTGGCGAAGGTGCGGACCTCGCGTTGTCCGGCCAGGCAGATGCGGCGCTCGATGGTCCAGCCCTCCTGGCGCGCCAGTTCCTCGAAGTCGAGCACCGTCAGGAAGTGGATGTTGGGCGAGTCGTACCACTGGTAGGGAAACAGCCGGGTGCGCGGCGCGCGGCCGGTCCAGAG
>CAKZVG010000565.1 GCA_937921835.1 uncultured Bryobacteraceae bacterium
CGCCGCGTTCTTCCAGGCGCTTCCAGGGGTAGTAGTTGGCGGGGAACTCCTCGCCAAAGGCGACCACCTTGTCGCCCGGGCGCCAGTTGAGACCCAGCGCGACCGTGGCGATGCCCTCGGAGGTGTTCTTGACCAGGGCGATTTCGCCCGGCCCGGCGCCAATCAGCCGGGCAGCCGCAACCCGGAGGCCCTGGTAGGTGTCCATCCAGGCGTCGTAGTGATAGGAGCCGTACTCCAGGCAGTCGTCGGCCAGAGCTTTCATGGCGTCGGCGGCCGGTTTCGACAGCGGAGCGACGGCGGCGTGATTGAGGTAGATCAACCGGCGGGTGACCGGGAAGCGGTCCCGGTAGCGCTCCGCCAGGGACCGTTGGTGAGAACCATCAAGGATTTCGCAACCCACTCTGAGAAGTATACGTTAATATGGGTAGCAGGAAGGCCCCCGCTCTCGACGGGGCGAAGGAGTAGCCGCACATGAATCGAGTCCTCGCCTTAGGCGTATCGCTGGCGCTCGCAATGTCCCTGGCCGGCTTGGCAAAGGACAAGAAAAAGGACCCGGAGGAGATCGGCAGCCGCGACGTCGGCAGGGGCGTCAACTTTTACTCGCTCGAAAAAGAGATTGCTCTCGGGAAACAACTGGCCCAGGAGATCGAACGCCAGGCGAAGATCGTGGACGACCCGGTGGTAGCGGAGTACGTGAACCGGATCGGCCAGAACCTGGTGCGCAACTCCGACGCCAAGGTGCCGTTCACCATTAAGGTGATCGACGCCGAAGAGGTGAACGCCTTTGCGTTGCCGGGCGGCTTTTTCTTCGTGAATTCGGGGCTGATCCTGCGCGCCGAGTCCGAGGCGGAACTGGCCGGGGTGATGGCGCACGAGATCGCGCACGTCGCGGCGCGGCACGGGACGCGGCAGGCCACCCGCGGTCAGCTCGTCAACCTGGCGACCATCCCGCTGATTTTCATGGGCGGCTGGGCCGGTTACGGCGCGCGGCAGGGCGCCAGCGTGCTGATCCCGATCGGGTTCCTGTCCTTCTCGCGCGCCTTCGAGGCCGAAGCCGACCTGCTGGGCTTGCAGTATCTCTATAAGACCGGATACGATCCCACCGCCTTCGTCGACTTCTTCGAGAAGATCCAGGCGGATGAGAAACGCAAGCCGGGGACGTTGTCGAAGGTCTTCGCCAGCCACCCGCTCACCGACGACCGGATCGAAGACGCTCAGAAGAACATCCAGGAGATCCTTAAGGCCAAGCCGGAATACGTGGTCAACACGTCCGAGTTCGTGAAGGTGAAGGCGCGCCTGGCGTCTCTGATGAACCGCAAGAAGGTGGATGAGAAGGATCTGAACCGCCCGCGGCTGCGCAAGACGCCGGGTTCCGGAACCACGGTGGAAGGCGAGGAGAAGGATAAGAAAGAGGGGTCCGAGGACGAGCGCCCGACCCTGAAGCGCCGCAACTAAAGCCTTACCTCCCCGCAAGCGGGAAAGGCCCGCTCACTGGGCGACCGGTGAGCGGGCCTTTTTCTTGCGTGCCGGGACCGCTGCGGCCGGGCGCCGCAAGCCGGCGGTGGAACTGCGTGAAACCCGGACTCGGGCCTTGCGCGTCGAACATAACAAGATTATACTGAGAGAAGTTGATAGAGAAGGACTAAGGTATGGATGTCAACCGCTACACCGAGAAAGTCCAGGAGGCCCTGCGGGCCGCCCAGTCTAACGCCTTCCGCTATTCCAATCAGCAGATTGACGTTGAACACCTGATGCTCGCGCTTCTTGAGCAGGAGGGCGGGCTGGCCTCCTCGATCCTCAACAAGGCGGACATCAACGCCAACGCGTTGCGGAACCGCCTGGTGCAGGAGATTGAACGGCTTCCCAAGGTTTCGACCCCCTCAGGCGCTCCCGAGCAGGTGTACGTCACCAACCGGCTGGCGCGCATCCTCACCGAGGCCGAGAGCGAGGCGAAGGCGCTCAAGGACGAGTACGTCTCGGTGGAGCACGTGCTGCTGGCCGCCACCGGAGACACCGGCGCCACCGGGCGCCTGTTCAAGGAGTCCGGCCTGACGCGCGAGCGCCTGATGCGGGCGTTGCAGGAGGTCCGGGGGAGCCAGCGGGTCACTTCGCCGAACCCGGAGGCGACCTACGAGGCGCTGGAGCGCTACGGGCGGGATCTCACCCGGCTCGCTTCGCAGGGCAAGCTCGATCCGGTGATCGGCCGCGATGAGGAGATCCGGCGGGTGATGCAGGTGCTCTCGCGCCGCACCAAGAACAACCCGGTGCTGATCGGCGAGCCGGGGGTGGGAAAGACGGCCATCGCCGAGGGGCTGGCGCAGCGGGTGGTGCGAGGCGACGTGCCCGAAGGCCTCAAGAACAAGCGCGTGGTCTCGCTCGACATGGGCGCGCTGATTGCAGGGGCGAAGTTCCGCGGCGAGTTCGAAGAGCGGCTGAAGGCGGTGCTCAAGGAGGTGCAGGCCTCCGAGGGCGAGATCATCCTGTTCATCGACGAATTGCACACCGTGGTGGGCGCGGGCAAGGCCGAGGGCGCCATGGACGCCGGCAACCTGCTCAAGCCCATGCTGGCGCGCGGTGAGCTGCACTGCATCGGCGCCACCACGCTCGACGAATACCGCAAGCACATCGAGAAGGATGCCGCGCTCGAGCGGCGCTTCCAGCCGGTGCTGGTCGATCAGCCCTCGGTCGAGGACACCATCTCCATTCTGCGCGGGCTGAAGGAGCGCTACGAAGTCCACCACGGCGTGCGCATCAAGGACGCCGCGCTGGTGGCGGCGGCGGTGCTCTCGAACCGTTACATCTCGGACCGCTTCCTGCCGGACAAGGCCATCGACCTGGTGGACGAGTCGGCCGCCAAGCTGCGCACCGAGATCGACTCGATGCCGGCCGAGCTGGACGAGATCATGCGCCGCGTCATGCAGCTTGAGATCGAGCGCCAGGCCTTGCGCAAGGAGACCGACGCGGCCTCGCGCGAGCGCCTGGAGAAGCTGGAGGCGGAACTGGCCAACCTCAAGGACCGCGCGGCGTCGCTTCAGGCGCAGTGGCAGGCCGAAAAGGAAAGCGTCCAGAAGCTGCGCACGCTGCGCGAACAGATCGAGCAGACCAAGCTGGAGATCGAGCGCGCCGAACGGCAGTACGATCTCAACCGCGCGGCCGAGCTCAAGTACGGGCGGCTCACCGCGCTCGAGCGCGAGTTGCGGGAAGCCGAGGAAAAGCTGGAGCGGAAACAGGGCCAGGGCCGTCTTCTTAAGGAGGAAGTGGACGAGGAAGACATTGCCGAAGTGGTCAGCCGCTGGACCGGCATTCCGGTGTCGAAGCTGCTTGAGGGAGAGATGCGCAAGCTGCTCCATCTCGGCGAGGAATTGCACAAGCGCGTGGTGGGCCAGGACGAGGCCGTCACGGCGGTGGCGGAGGCGGTGCTGCGCGCGCGCTCGGGCCTTAAAGACCCCAGGCGTCCGATCGGCAGCTTCATCTTTCTGGGTCCCACCGGGGTGGGCAAGACGGAACTGGCCCGCGCCCTGGCCGAGGACCTGTTCGACGACGAGCGGGCCATGATCCGCATTGACATGTCGGAATACCAGGAGAAGCACACCGTGGCGCGGCTGATCGGCGCGCCGCCCGGCTACGTGGGCTTCGAGGAGGGCGGGCAGCTCACCGAAGCGGTGCGGCGGCGGCCGTATTCGGTTATCCTTTTCGACGAGATCGAAAAGGCGCATCACGACGTCTTCAACGTCATGCTGCAAATTCTGGACGACGGCCGGCTCACCGACGGGCAGGGGCGCACGGTGGACTTCAAGAACACCATCGTGATTATGACGTCCAACATCGGCAGCCACCGGATTCTCGATTACCGCGGCGCCTTCGGCGGCGCCGACTACGAGCGGATGAAGGCGGCGGTGCTCGAGGAGATGCGCCAGCATTTCCGGCCCGAGTTCCTCAACCGGGTGGACGAAATCATCGTGTTCCACTCGCTTACCGAGGAGCATCTCAAGGCTATCGTCGAGATTCAGCTTGCGGGCCTGCGGGCGCGTCTGGCCGAGCGCCACATAGCGCTCGAGCTCAGCGAGGCGGCCCGAACCCACCTGGTCCGGGTGGGCTACGATCCTTCTTACGGCGCCCGGCCGCTCAAGCGGGCGATCCAGAAAGAGATCGAAACGGAGTTGGCCAAGCGCCTGTTGCGGGGAGAGATCCGCGACGGGCACACGGTTTTCATCGATGTGAATCCCGCCGGAGAACTGGCGTTTGCAAGCGCCGCGCCGGTGGAGGCATGAGGGACCAGAATCAGGTTGGGAGGATTGACGTCATGAAGAACTTCTCGCGGGTCAGCCGCCGCTGGGCGATTTCCGTGGCGGCGGTTGCGGCTCTGGCCGGTCTGTTGGCCGGATGGAGCTTGCCGGCCATCTCCGGAAACGGCCGGACGATGGTCCCGGTGCTGGTCTCCAGCGTGAATGCGCAGAATCCGGAGACCATCACCGGAACGTTCGCGCCGGTGGTGCGGAAGGCCATGCCGGCGGTGGTGAACATCTCCTCTTCGCGGGTGACGCGCGCGCCGCGCAGCCCGTTCTTCGAATCGCCCTTCGGCGACCTGTTCGGCGGCGACCCCTTCGGCGGGGCGCCGCGCGAGCGCCGCGAGAGTGGCCTCGGCTCGGGCGTCATCGTCAACCCGGATGGCTACATCCTGACCAACAACCACGTCATCGAACGGGCGACGGAGATCACGGTGACGCTGTCCAATGACAAGCGCGAGTTTCCGGCCAAGGTGATCGGGACGGATCCGCCCACCGATCTGGCGCTGCTCAAGATCGAAGCGAAGAACCTCCCCGTTCTGGTGCTGAGCGATTCCGACAAGGTGAAGATCGGCGACCTAGCGCTGGCCATCGGCAATCCCTTCGGACTGGGCGAGACGGTGACCATGGGCATCATCAGCGCGCTCGGCCGCAGCGGAATCAACCCGCAGGGCTATGAGAGCTTCATCCAGACCGACGCCGCCATCAACCCGGGCAATTCGGGCGGAGCGCTGATCAATACGAACGGCGAGTTGATCGGCATCAACACGGCCATCATCTCGCGCAGCGGCGGCTTTCAGGGAATCGGCTTCGCCGTGCCGAGCAACATGGCGCGCATGGTGATGGAGCAGTTGCTCCAATCCGGCAAGGTGACGCGCGGCTACATCGGCGTGGGCATTCAGGAAGTCACTCCCGCCATGGCCCGCGCTTTCGGCATGAAGGAGCCGCGCGGCGTGGCGGTCACCAGTGTGGAACCGGGCAGCCCGGCGGCGCAGGCGGGCATCGAGACGGGCGACGTCATCGTCTCCTTCAACGGCGAGCCGGTGAGCGATCTGAACGCCTTCCGCAACCGCGTGGCCGCCATGGGTCCGGGCGCAGAGATCCGCCTGGGAATCAACCGCGACGGCAAGGAGCAATCGCTGAACGTCAAGCTGGCCGAACTGCCTACCCAGATGGCGGGGCGGCAGGAGGAACCGGCGCGCGGACCAGGCGGGGTGATCGAAGGCGTAAGCGTTGAAACCCTCAGCGCCGAGCAGGCCCGGCGCTTCGGCTTCCCGGCCGGGATTGAGGGCGTGGTGGTGACCCAGGTGGCGCCATCGAGCAAGGCCTACGACGCGGGGCTGCGTCCCGGCGACGTGATCGTGTCGGTGAACCGCCGGCCGGTCAAGACGGTGGCCGAGTACGCCCAGGCGGTCCGGCAGGCGGGCGATCCGGTGCTGCTGCGGGTGAACCGCCGCGGCCAGAGCCTGTTCGTCGCGGTGGAACGAAAGTAGTGGAGAGCATGTCGAGAAAAGTCGAGACCGTGCTCTTTTTCGCCGCCACGCAGCAGTTCGTGGCGCAGACCTGCTGGCGCCCGCTGGCGGACGTCTACCGCAGCCGGGATGGCTGGGTGGTGAAGTTCGAGTTGCCCGGCGTCGGCCGCGAAGACGTGCAGGTGACGATTCAGGGCTGCCGGCTGGTGGTAAGCGGAATCCGCCGCGACTGGATCCTCGAGCAGGGCTGCGCCTATCACGCCATGGAGATCCCCTACGGGAGGTTCGAACGGACCATCGAGCTGCCCTGCGGCATGGAGCCTCAGCGCTTCCAGTTGGAGTTCCGCGACGGGCTGCTGCTGGTGCGGGTGGCAACGGAGGGAGAACAACGATGAACGAGCAAGAAACCGGCACGCAGACTTTGCCGCTGCTGCCTTTAAAGAGCACGGTTCTGTTTCCGTATCTGCTGATGCCGCTTTCGGTGGGGCGCAAGGCCTCGCTGGCGGCGGTCGCGGCGGCGCTGGCGGCCGAGGAGAAGGAGATCGTCGTGGTCGCCCAAAAAGACCCCGGGGTGGAGGAGCCCGGCCAGGACGACCTGTACACCATCGGCACCAAGGCGGTGGTGCGCAAGATGCAGCGGCCCAACGAGCACACCATGGAACTGCTGGTGCTGGGTCTGGAGCGCGTGGCCATCATCCGCGTCGAAACCGGCGAACCCTACCAGCGCGCGCGCGTACGGCCGCTGCCGCTGCCGGAGGATACCTCGCCCGAACTGGAGGCGCTGCGGCGGGCGTTGATCGACCTGGCCGGCCGCGCCGTGGCCCTGGCGCAGCCACAGGCCCCGCCCGACCTCAGCCAGATGCTGCTCGGCACCGAGGATCCGCTGCGGCTGTGCTTCCTAATGGCGTCGATGTTCAGCCTGGACCCGGAGAAGGAGCAGGCCCTGCTGGAGACGCCCTCGCGCCTGGAAGCGCTGCGCCTGATGCACTCCTATCTTTCGCACGAAGTCCAGGTGCTCGAGCTGCGCACCAAGATCGCCGCCGACGCGCGCAATGAGATGTCCAAGGAACAGCGCGAGTACCTGCTGCGGCAGCAGCTTCGCGCCATCCAGCAGGAACTGGGCGAGAAAAACCCCGAGCAGGCCGACGTGGAGATGCTGCGCGAGCGGCTGGAAAAGGCCGAGTTGCCGGAGGAGGTCCGCAAGGAGGCCGAACGAGAGCTGGGGCGGCTGGAGCGGCTGCCTTCGGCTTCTCCCGAGCACAATGTCACGCGCTCCTGGATCGAGCTCGTGCTGGAGCTGCCCTGGAACGCTCTCACCGAGGACCAACTGGACATCGCCCGCGCCCGGAGCATCCTCGACGATGACCACTTCGGGTTGAAGGAGGTGAAGGAGCGCATCCTCGAGCACCTGGCGGTGTTGCAGCGCAACCCTGGAGCCAAGGCGCCGATTCTGTGTTTCGTCGGGCCTCCCGGGGTCGGCAAGACATCGCTCGGGCAGTCGATCGCGCGCTCGCTGGGGCGCAAGTTCGAGCGCATGAGCCTGGGCGGCATGCACGATGAGGCCGAACTGCGCGGCCATCGCCGCACTTACATTGGGGCGATGGTGGGCCGCGTGATTCAGGCCATCCGCCGCGCCGGCGCGAAGAACCCGCTGCTCATGCTGGACGAGGTCGATAAGCTGGGCCGCGATTTCCGGGGCGACCCGGCCTCGGCGCTGCTGGAGATCCTCGATCCCGAGCAAAACCGCACCTTCCGCGACAATTATCTGGACCTGCCCTTCGACCTGTCGAAGGTGTTCTTCATCACCACCGCGAACTCGCTGGACACGATTCCCCGGCCGCTGCTTGACCGCATGGAGATCCTGCGCCTGCGCGGCTACTCCGAGGAAGAGAAGCTTGAGATCGCCCGCCGCTACCTGATTCCGCGCCAGTATCGCGAGACGAACCTGGCGGCGGAGCAGTGCGAGTTCACCGAGGACGCGCTGCGGCACATGATCGGCCGCTACACGCGCGAGGCCGGCGTGCGGCAGCTTGAGCGCACCATCGGCCGGGTGGCGCGCAAGGTGGTGTTGCGGCTGGCCGAGGGCCAGGCGGAAAAGGTGGTGGTGCGGCCGGAAGACCTGGCCGACATCCTGGGGCCGGAGCTGTTCTTTCCGGAAAAGATGCGGCGCGAGCTGGCGCCCGGCGTCGCCACCGGCCTGGCGTGGACCGAGGCGGGCGGCGACGTGCTCTACGTCGAAGCCATCCTGTTGCCCGGCGGCAAAGGACTGACGTTGACCGGGCAGTTGGGCGAGGTAATGCAGGAATCGGTGAAGGCGGCCCAGAGCTACGTCTGGTCGCACGCCGACGAGTTCGGCATCAACCGCGAGTCGTTCAAGGACTATGGCATCCACATCCATGTGCCGGCCGGGGCCATTCCCAAGGACGGGCCCTCGGCCGGCGTGACGGCGGCCACGGCGCTGGCTTCGGCCTACTCGCGGACGCCGGCGCGCGGCGATACGGCGATGACCGGCGAGATCACGCTCAGCGGGCTGGTGCTGCCCATCGGAGGCGTTAAGGAGAAGGTCCTGGCGGCGCGCCGCGCCGGCATCCGGCGCGTGGTGCTGCCCAAGGCCAACGAGAAAGACCTGCGGGAAGTCCCCGAAGAAGTCCGCCGGGAGATGGAGTTCGTCTTCGCCGAGCGCATCGAGGACGTGCTGGCGGCCGCCGTGCCGGGGCTTGCGCGCCCGCACGCCGCCCAGCCCGCGGCCTAAGCCTCCCCGCTACCGCTCGTGGGCGTCCTCCAGGTAGGTGTAGCCGTTGAGGCCGTCCTCGAAGAAACGTAGCAGGCGGCCCGCCTCCTCATAGCCGATCTTGCCCTCGCGCACGGCGCTTTCGACGTCGCGGCGGAACTGTTCGGTCATGTAGCGCGAGTTGAACTGCACGTAGTCGAGCACTTCCTTCACCGTGTCGCCCTGCACCACGGTGTCCAGGATCACCTCGCCGTTGTCGCCCAGGCTGACGTGCACCGCGTTGGTGTCGCCGAACAGGTTGTGCAGGTCGCCCAGGATCTCCTGGTAAGCGCCCACCAGAAAGGCGCCCAGGTAATAGGGGCGGCCGTCGAAGGTGTGCAGCGGCAGGGTGCGCTTGACGTCGCGGCGGTCGATGAACTGGTCGATCTTGCCGTCTGAGTCGCAGGAGATGTCGCCCAGAGTGCCGTGCCGCGGCGGCGGCTCCTCCAGCCGGTGGATGGGCATGATGGGGAACAACTGCTTCACCGCCCAACTGTCCGGCATGCTCTGAAAGAGGGAGAAGTTGCAGAAGTAGGTATCGGCCAGCATCGCGTCCAGGCCCTCCAGTTCCTCGGGGAAGTACTCGAGGTCCTTGGCCAGCCGCTGCACCCGCCGGCAGATGGCCCAGTACAGGTTCTCGGCCAGGCTGCGCTGATCGAGCGGCAGGTAGCCCAGGCTGAACAGGTTGAGCGCGGAATCGAGCGCCTGCTGCGCGTCATGGAAGCTCTCCAGCAGGTTTCTGGTGTTCAGCGAGCGGTAGGTCTCCAGCAGATCGAAAAGCGGCTGCTCGGCATCTTCGGGGAGTTCCGCCGGGATCTCCTGCTCGCCGAAGCCGCTCACGCCGAGGACGTTGAACACCAGCACGCTGTGATAGGCGGCGATCGCCCGCCCGCTTTCGCTGATGATGGTCGGCGGCGGCACTTCCGCCTCCTCGCACACGTTCTGGATGTGGTAAACGATGTCGTTGGCGTATTCCTGGAGGGTGTAGTTGACGCTCGACTCGAAGTCCGTCTGCGAGCCGTCGTAGTCGATCCCCAGCCCGCCCCCCACGTCCATGTAGCGCAGTCCCGCGCCCGCCCGCTTCAACTCCACGTAGATCCGCGCCGACTCGATCACCGCCGCCTTGATGTGCCGGATGTTGGTGATCTGGCTGCCCAGATGAAAATGCAGCAACTGGAGCGAATCCTCCATGCCGAGCGACTTCAGGTACTCGAGCGCGCGCAGCGCTTCGGTCACCGTCAGGCCGAATTTCGAGCGGTAACCGGCGGAGGATTTCCAGCGCCCCGATCCGCGGCTGGCGAGTTTGACGCGCATGCCGATGACCGGCGTCACGCCCACTTTCTGCGAGTACTTGGTGATCAGATCGAGCTCGGTGTATTTCTCCACCACGGGGATGATCTTGCGGCCGATCTTCTTGGCCAGCATCACCATCTCGATGTACTCGTCGTCCTTGAAGCCGTTGCAGACGATGGGCGTCTCGTTGTCGGCGATGGCCAGCACCGCCAGCAACTCCGGCTTCGATCCGGCTTCCAGGCCGAAGCCGTAGGGCCGGCCGAACTGGAACACCTCCTCGACCACCTGCCGCTGCTGGTTCACCTTGATCGGGTACACGCAGCGGTAGCCGCCCTGGTAGCCGTGCTCGGCGATGGCGTTTTGAAACGCCTGGTGCAGTTCGCTGACGCGGTGCTTGAGGATGTCGGCGAAGCGGATCAGGATGGGCAGCGAAATCCCGCGCAGCAGCAGCGTGTCGACCAGCTCTTTCAGGTCGATGCGGCGGTTCGGGTCCTTGGACGGATGGACCCACAGGTGCCCGTTCGAGCCGACCGCGAAGTAGCCTTTCCCCCAGGCGGCGACGTCGTAGAGTTCGGCCGCGTCGTTCACGGTCCATCGTTCACTCGGCTCCCGCACGGGAACGCCTTCGGTGATCTTTGGGTTCAACTTCCCTCCCCGCTTGCGCTCGATTTCCGGTCTAAACCTCAAGTGTCCATCGAAACGCCGAATTGGGCAACCACCACCGCGCGATTCCGCACCACAGGCAGGTTTCGATCGGGTTACCGTCACGAGGCAGGGTGGTTTCGGATATCCTGATTCCTTAGCACCCGTTTCATGGAGGACCCGATGTTGAACCTGAGGAAGGCGGAGGACTGCCGCTGGGACCTGGTAAGTCTGGGCGAGGTGATGCTGCGCCTGGATCCCGGCGACGCCAGGATCTGGACCACGCGCGCCTTCCGCGTGTGGGAAGGCGGCGGCGAGTACAACGTCGCGCGCGGCCTCAAGCGCTGCTTCGGAATGCGGACCGCGGTGGTCACGGCTTTCGCCGACAACCCCGTCGGGCGGCTCCTTCAGGACCTCATCTACCAGGGAGGGGTGGACCAGTCGCATGTGCGCTGGGTGAAGTACGACGGCGTGGGACGCACGGTGCGCAACGGGCTGAATTTCACCGAGCGCGGCTTCGGCGTGCGGGCGGCGCTCGGCTGCTCGGACCGCGGCCACACCGCCGCGTCCCAGATGAAGCCGGGGGAAATCGACTGGGACGGGATCTTCGGCCGCGAAGGAGCGCGCTGGTTCCACACCGGCGGGATCTTCTGCGCGCTTTCGGAAACCACGCCCGCGGTGGCCAGGGAGGCGATGCAGGCGGCCAGGAAGCACGGCACGATCGTCTCCTATGACCTCAACTACCGCCCATCGCTGTGGAAGGCCATCGGAGGCGAAAAGCGCGCCCAGGAAGTGAACCGTGAACTGGCCGGCTATGTCGACGTCATGCTCGGCAACGAGGAGGATTTCACCGCCGCGCTCGGTTACGCCGTGGAAGGGATGGACAAGCATCTCTCCAAGCTCGATCCGTCCAATTTCCGGAAGATGATCGAGCGCGTAGTGAAGGACTACCCGGGATTCCAGATCGTGGCCACCACGCTGCGCCACGCCAGGACGGCGTCGGTCAACGACTGGGGCGCGGTCTGCTACCACGCGGGCGAGTTTTATCAGGCCCGCCAGCGGGAGAACCTGGAGATCTTCGACCGCGTGGGCGGCGGCGATTCCTTCGCCTCGGGTCTGATCTATGGCTTCCTCACCGGCCGCGGCCCGCAGTACGCGGTCGATTGCGGCGCGGCGCATGGCGCGCTGGCCATGACCACGCCGGGCGACACAACCATGG
>CAKZVG010000566.1 GCA_937921835.1 uncultured Bryobacteraceae bacterium
GCGACAAAAAGATCGCGCTCGCCGCGCAGGCCGGCGCGACGTTCCCGGGCGGCAAGTATCCCAACCTGTTCTACCTGTTCCTCGTGCCCAACATGGGGCACACGGTCGAGGAGGTCGAACAGGCGGCCTACGCCATCATCGAGCGCATGAAGACCGAGAAAGTCGACGAGGCGACGCTCAACCGCGTCAAGACCAAGGTGCGCGCCAGCCTCATCCGGCAGCTCGACAGCAACGCGGGCCTGGCGGCGCAGCTCGCCTTCTACGAGGTCAACTACGGCGACTGGCGCAAGCTGTTCACCGGGATCGAAGAGATCGGCAAGGTGACGGCCGGGGACGTGCAGCGCGTCGCCCGCGAATACCTGGTCGAGAAGAACCGTACCGTCGCCTTTACCAGACAACCGAAGGCGTCCGCCGCGAAGGGAGAACCACGATGACACTCCGCTGTCTGGCCGCGCTGCTGGTGGCGGGCCTGGTCTGGGGGCAGGCTCCCGCCGGGCGCAACGCGCCAACCAAACCGGCCGCGATCCCTTCCTACAAGGATTTGAAGTACCCGCCCCTGGCCACGGTTTCGCTTCCCAAGGTGGAGACCTTCACGCTTCCCAACGGCATGAAGGTGTACTTGCTTGAGAACCGCGAGCTGCCGCTGGTGAGCGGCACGGCTTTGGTGCGCACGGGCAACCTGTTCGACCCCAAGGACAAGATCGGCCTGGCCGGGATTACGGGCGCGGTGCTGCGGACGGGCGGCACGGAATCGAAAACCGGTGACGAGATCGACGAGCTGCTCGAGAACATGGCGGCGAGCGTCGAAAGCTCAATCGGCGAGACCAGCGGCTCGGTGTCCTTCAGCGCCCTCAAGGAGAACGTGGACGAAGTGCTGGCGGTGTTCCAGGAACTGCTGACCCGGCCCGCGTTCCGGCAGGACAAGCTGGAGCTTGCCAAGACGCAGTACCGCAGCTCGATTTCACGCCGCAACGACGACGCCTCCGGCATCGCCTCGCGCGAGTTCAACGGCATCCTCTACGGGCGCGACAACCCCTACGGCTGGCGCGTCGAGTACGAGCACCTGGACCGCATCGGGCGCGAGGACCTGGTGGCCTTCTACAAGCGCTACTTCTTCCCCGCCAACATCCTGCTGTCGGTGCAGGGCGATTTTCAGGCGCCGGAGATGCGCGCCCGGCTTGAGAAGCTGTTCGCTGGCTGGACCTACCAGCAGCCGCCCGTGCCGGCCTTTCCGCGCGTGTCCGCAACCCCCGCCGCCGGGATTTTCCTGGCCGAAAAGGATGACGTGACGCAGACCTTCTTCCGCGTGGGCCACCTGGGAGGCGTGCTGCGCGATCCCAACTATCCGGCGCTCGAAGTGATGGCCGATATTCTCGGCGGCGGTTTTTCGAGCCGGCTGTTCAAGAAGGTTCGTACCGAGCTCGGCTACGCCTACGGCATTGGCGCGCGCTGGGGAGCCAACTACAACCACCCGGGGCTGTTCACCATTTCCGGCAGCACCAAGTCCGCCTCGACGGTCGAGACCATCCAGGTGATCCGCCAGGAGATCGAGCGGCTGCGCACCAGCGCGGTCAGCGACGAGGAACTGGCCACCTCCAAGCAGACCGTGCTTAACAGCTTCGTGTTCAACTTCGACCATCCCAACAAAACTCTGAGCCGCATGGTGGCCTATGATTATCATGGCTATCCGAGGGACTTCCTGTTCCAGTACCAGAAGGCCATCGGCGCGCTCACCAAGGCCGACATTCTGCGCGTGGCGCGCGAATATTTGAAGCCGGAAAACCTGACGGTCGTCGCCGTAGGCCGGCCGGCCGACTTCGGCCAGCCGCTCGACAAGCTCGGCAAGGTCGCCAGGATCGACCTCACCATTCCCGAGCCCAAGCGGGCGGCGGCCCGCTCCGATGAGGGGACGCTGGCCGGCGGCAAGGCGCTGCTCCAGCGCATGCAGCAGGCCATGGGCGGAGCCGAGAAACTGGCCGCGGTCCGCGAGTTCACGCAGGTGAGCGAACTCCAGGTGCAGGCGGGCGCCGGCGGCGGCTTCAAGGCCAGCCAGACCTCGCGCTGGCTGGCGCCCGGCCACCTCCGGCAGGAGAGCGAACTGCCCTTCGGCAAGGTGCAGGTCTACTCGGACGGCAAGACCGGCTGGATGGCCTCTCCGCAAGGCACCCAGGCGCTTCCGGCGGCGCTGCTCAATCAGGTGCGCGGCGATCTGTTCCGGGTGCTGTTCCCGCTGCTGTTGAGCGACCGTGACCCGGCGCGCCAGGTGAATCTGGTGGGCGAAGGCGCCATCGAGATCTCGGACGCGCAGGGCAACAGCGTGCGCGTCGAGGCGGACCCGCGGACCGGCCTGCCCGCCAAACGGATCTACCAGTCCTCCGCCATGGGCGGGCCTACGGAGGTGGAGGAAACGATCTCGGAATGGCTGGATGACGGCGGGCTGAAACTGCCCCGCCGCATCGCCATCCGCCAGGGAGGCAAGCCGTTCGCGGAGGTGACCATCCGCGAGTGGCGCGTGGTGACCGGCAACGCCACGACCAGCGTCGAGGAGCTCAGCAAGCAGCCATGAAGCGGGCCGCCGTCCTTCTTCTTACGCTCACCGCCGCCGCCGGCGCCGAAAGCATTCAGGAGCGCGGCAAGCGGGTGCTCGACGAAGCGCTGCGCGCGCTCGGCGGAGATGCGTTTCTCGCCATGCAGGATCGCGTCGAGACCGGGCGCGCCTACTCTTTCTACCGGCAGGAGTTGCGCGGTCTCTCGGTGGCCAGGATCTACACCCGCTACCTTGCGCCCCCGGCCTCGCCCGATCCCGGTTTCCTCGGCGTGCGCGAACGGCAGGCCTTCGGCAAGGATGAGTACAGCGCCGTGCTGTTCGCCGACGGGAAGGGCTGGGAGGTGACGTTCCGGGGCGCCCGCCCGATGCCCGCGGAACTGGTGGCGCGCTTCAAGGACACCACCGAGCGGAACTTCTTTTACATCCTGCGCATGCGCCTCAAGGAGCCGGGCCTGATCATCGAATCGCGCGGCGCCGAGGTGTGGTCGAATATGCCGGTCGAGGTGGTGGACATCATCGACTCGGAAAACCGCGTCACGACGGTATTCTTCCACCGCTCCGAAAAGTGGCCGGTGCGGCAATTCTTTGTGCGGCGCGACGAGAAGACCCGCCAGCGGAACGAAGAAGTCACGGTGTTCTCGAAATACCGCGACGTGGGCGGCGGGGTGCAATGGCCGCACGTCATCCAGCGCGAACGCAACGGGGAGAAGATCTTCGAGATGTACTCCGACTCGGTGGCCATCAACCAGAACCTCACCGACGCGCTCTTCACCCTGCCGGCGAACATGAAGATCCTTCCGCCCAAGCGGTAGCCGGCGTCAGTGCGCGGTCATGTCCTTGATGGTGATCGCCACCAGCGCCAGCGTCAGCCCGATCATCACGACCACCGCGGTCCAGGCCACGGCGTTGTAGGCGCGCGAGTTGGTCCACTCCTTCATCAGCCCGCGCTTGTTCACCAGCACGATCATGAAGATGAGCACGAAGGGCAGCAACACGCCGTTGATCACCTGCGAGAGCAGGATCATCGCCACCAGCGGAAAGCCCGGCAGCAGCACGACGCCCGCGCCCACCACGATGAGCAGCGTGAACAGCCAGTAAAAGATCGGCGCCTCGTGGAAACGGCGGTCCACGCCGGATTCAAAGCCCAGCCCTTCACAGACCGTGTAGGA
>CAKZVG010000567.1 GCA_937921835.1 uncultured Bryobacteraceae bacterium
CTCAGCAGCCCTCCGGAAAGGTTTGAGCGCCTGCGGGAAGTGGTGCTGTTCGGCCCCGCGGGCCCGCTGTTTGACGGCCGGCCGGTCGGACTTGAGGAGGTTTGGGAACACAAGGGCCGGCTGATCTTCAAGTTTCAAGGCGTGGATTCGATTTCTGACGCCGAGAGGCTGCGGGGAGCGGAGTTGCGCGTGCCGCCGGCGGAGCGCGCGCCGCTGGAGCCGGGCGAGTTCTATTTTTCGGATCTGCTCGGCTGCCAGATGGTCGAGCCCGGCGGCGAGATCGTCGGCACGGTGTCGGGCTGGCAGGATTGCGGCGGGCAGGCGTTGCTCGAGGTGACGCCGGACGGCGGCGGCGAGCCGATTCTGGTGCCGTTCGTGGCGGCGATCTGTGTTTCGATCGAGCCAGAACAGCGGCGCATCGTGGCCCAATTGCCCGATGGGCTGAAGGATTTGAATCGCGGATGAAGTTTCACGTGCTGACGATCTTCCCGGAGTTCTTCCGGGGACCGTTCGAGCACGGCGTGGTGGCGCGGGCGGCCGAAGCCGGTATCCTGGAGATACGGATTCACGATCCGCGGGATTGGACCTTCGACCGGCATCGCACGGTCGACGACCGGCCGTTCGGAGGCGGGGAGGGTATGGTGCTCAAGCCCGAACCGCTGTTCCTGGCGGTCGAAGCGGTTCTGCCGCGGCGCGATCCGGCCCGGCACAGGGTGATTTTGCTGTCGGCGCAGGGTGCGCGCTTCAACCAGCGGACGGCGCGGCGGCTGAGCGGGTTTGAAGAAGTGCTGCTGATCTGCGGGCGCTATGAGGGCGTCGACGAGCGGGTCGGCGAACACCTCGCCGACGAAGAGTTGTCGGTGGGTGATTTTGTTCTGAGCGGCGGAGAGTTGGCCGCGGCGGTGGTGGTCGACTGCGTGGCGCGGCTGCTGCCGGGGGTTCTTGGCAACGAGGCTTCCAGCGTGCATGAGTCCTTCTCCGGGGAGGGGGAGGGCGCGGGAATCCTGGACTGCCCGCACTATACGCGACCGGCGGATTTCCGGGGCTGGAAGGTCCCCGAGGTGCTGCTGGGCGGCAATCACGCGGCGATCGCGGCGTGGCGGCGCGGGGCGGCGCTGGAGAAAACCAGACGGCTCCGGCCGGAGCTTTTGAAAGGAATGGCCGCGGTTGCGCGGCGCGAGGTAGAGCATGACGAACGGTTTGTTGAGGAAGGTGATCAATAAGAACAAGCGGAGCGACATCCCGGAATTCCGGCCGGGCGACACCATCCGCGTCCACGTCCGGATCCGGGAAGGTGACAAGGAACGCTTGCAGGCGTTTGAAGGCACAGTGATCGCGCGCAACAATACCGGCATGGGCGAGAGCATCACGGTCCGCAAGATCAGCTTCGGCCAGGGAGTGGAGCGCATTTTCCCGCTCCACGCGCCGCTCATCGACCATATCGACTTCATCCGCACCGGGCGCGTGCGGCGCTCGAAGTTGTACTACCTGCGCGGGCTGCGCGGCAAGGCCGCCCGCCTGCGGGAACGCGACTAGGCCGCCGCCGGCAAACCCGTGGCGGCGAGCGGACCAGCGCCCTTGCGTTGCACCGGCTGCTTCGAGCGGGCGGCGCGGAGCCAGGGGTATCTCCACGTCGCGGGCGCCGACGAAGCCGGCCGCGGCTCGCTGTTCGGCCCGGTCTTCGCCGCCGCCGTGGAACTCGATCCGGCGCGGCCCATCCGCGGCCTGAACGACAGCAAGTTGTTGACCCCCGAGCAGCGCGAAGCTCTCGCCGTCCGCATCCGCCAGCGCGCGCGGGCTTGGGCCGTGGCCGCCGCGACGGTGTTCGAGATCGACGAGATCAACATTTATCACGCCTCCCGTCTGGCCATGCGGCGCGCGGTTGAGCTTCTGGACCCGCCCTGTGACTACCTGCTCACCGATGCCGTGCCGGTCGAGCTGCCCGTCCCCCAGCTTGCGCTTATCCACGGCGACGCCCGCTGCCGGTCGATCGCCGCCGCGTCCATCCTGGCCAAGGTGGCGCGCGATGCCTGCCTGGCGCGCTGGGACGAGGTTTTCCCCGAGTATGGGCTCAAGCGTCACAAGGGCTATTACACGCCCGAGCACCGCCGGGCGCTCGAGAAAGCCGGACCCACCTGGCTGCACCGCTTCAGTTTCGAGCCGGTCCGGCAGGCGGGCCGGTTGCGGGCGGATCCCATTCAGGCGGAGTTGTTTCCCGCGGCGGAGCCGGCCGGATGCCCCTAGAACCGGACGGCCCGCAGGTGGTCAAGGGCGTCGAACCCGCCCCGCAACCGCACCGGCGCTACCGCTGGTATCACAAAGCCAGAGCGCTGCTGTTCGCGGTGGTCTGCTTCGAGGTGGGCCTGGTGCTGGTGGTCCTGCCGTGGCTGGAGGTCTGGGAAAACAACTACCTCGCGATGCTGTTCCCGGCGTTGCAGCCGGTCTGGCCAAACCCCTATCTCAAGGGCGCCATCAGCGGGCTGGGCGCCGTCAATATCTACATTTCCTTCGTGGAGATTTTCGCGCTGCGGCGTTTCGCCGAACCTCCCGCGGCGTAGCCCGGCGCGGGCGGTTCCAAAGCGCTCCGCGCGCCGACCCTGCTAAACTGGAGAACCGTTCTATGGCCATCAGTAAGGAATTGCTCGAAATCCTCGTTTGCCCGGTGTGCAAGGCGCCGGTCGAGCTGTTGCAGGAGGAGAACGGCCTGAAGTGCACGCAGTGCAAACGCGTCTATCCGGTCCGCGACGACATCCCGGTCATGCTGGTGGACGAAGCGCGGATTGAGGAGTGACAGCGGCCGGGCAATGAAGCCGCCTCTCGAGCAGCTTCCGGCCGCGGCGCGCGTGGCGGTGATCCGCCTGCGCTCGCTGGGGGACTGCGTGCTCACCACTCCGGCGCTGGCGATCCTCAAGGCGGCCCGCGCCGGCCTGCGCGTCGGCGTGGTGGCCGAGGAGCGCTTCGCGGCGGTCTTTGAAGGCAATCCGGACGTGGACGACATTCTGCCTCCCAACCCCGCCCGGCTCGCCGCCTGGCGGCCGGATCTGTGTCTGAACCTGCACGGCGGCACCCGGAGCATGCTGCTCACCGCCGCCTCCGCCGCCCGCTTCCGCGCCGGCTTCGCCCACTTCCGCGGGCGGGCGCTCTACAACCTGCCCATCCCCAGCGCGCAGGAGATCCTGGGCGTGGACCGCAAGGTCCACACGGCGGAACATTTGGCCTCAGCAATGTTTTATCTCGGAGCGCCGCGCGCGGAGATCCCCCCCGCAAGGCTCTACGCCGCCCCGCCCCCGCGGCGGGCGCCTTACGCGGTGCTGCACCCGGCGGCTTCGGCGCCCGTCAAAGCCTGGCCTGCGGCGAATTTTCTGGAAACCGCCGCCTGGTTGCGGCGCGTGCCCGGTCTGGAGCCGGTGTTCATCGGCGGCGCCGAGGACGACCTGTCCGCCTTTGGCCGCTACCCGGTCCTGGCCGGGGCGCCCCTGGCCGAGGTGAAGTCCTTGCTCTCCGGGGCGTCGCTGTTTATTGGCAATGACAGCGGGCCGGCGCACATGGCGGCGGCCTTCCGCGTTCCGGTGGTGGTCTTTTTCGGTCCCTCGGATCCCGAGGTATGGGCGCCCTGGAAGACCCGTGCGGAGGTGTTCGTCTCCCGCGAGGGCCTGGACCGCGTCGCCGCCGCCCAGGTGCGGGCGGCCATCGAGCGGCTGAGAGCGGCGGCATGAGTTCCAACGGACAAGACGCCGCGCAACCGCCCGTCCGTGCAGCGGCGCGGCCGGGCCGCGGCAGCCTTTTCCGCCTGCTCGCCTACGTGCGGCCGTACTGGCTCCCGCTGGCGGCCTCGGTGGTGCTGATGGCTCTGGTTGGCGCCATGCACGCCATGATCGCGCTGCTGGTGGGCCCGGTCTTCGACCGGGTGCTCAATCCTTCCTCGCCCGACACGCCCGTACCGCTGGTCTCCATTCCCGGTCTGGGGGCGACCATCCATCTCGATCAACTCGTGCCCGGCTGGATCAGCAACGTCTGGACCAGCGTCGCCTTCGCCATCCTGGCCGTGTTTCTCATCAAGGGGCTGGCCGAGTACTGCGGAACCTACCTGGTAAATTACACCGGGCTGTCGGCGGTCACCGATTTGCGGCAGAAGGTGTTTGACCGGCTGCTGCGCCAGGACTCGTACTTCTTCGAGCAGCACTCGACCGCGAAACTGATGTCCTCGGTGATGAGCGACATCGAGAAGATCCAGGTGGCCACCTCGCACATGCTGGCCGACTGGCTGCGCCAGTCCTTCTCCGTGGCCGGGCTGCTCTACGTCGTGCTCCAGAAGGACTGGAAGTTGGCGCTGGTCAGCCTTACCCTGCTGCCCTTCGTTATGGTGCCCACGCTGCGCATCGGCCGCCGTATCCGGCGCACCACGCGCCGCGCCCAGGACGACACGGCCGAGTTGAACCAGGTCTTGCAGGAGGCCCTCAGCGGCCAGCAGGTGGTGAAGGCCTTCGGCGCCGAGGCCTTCGAATCCTCGCGTTTCCGCGCCGCGGCCCGCAAGCTGCGCTCAACCAGCCTGCGCTACGTGGCGCAGCAGTCGCTGGCTTCGCCGCTGATCGAGTTCTTCGGCGCGCTCACCATCGTCGGGCTGCTCACCTACGCGCGCGAGCAGATCAAGGCCGGCGCCATGACCACCGGCGAGTTCACCACTTTCGTGATCGCGCTGCTGATGCTCTACGAACCCGTCAAGCGTCTGGTGGGGATTCACAACATCTTCCAGCAGGCCCTGGGCGCCTCGCAGAAGGTCTTCGAGTACCTGGACCGCGACAACGGCGTGCGCGAAAAACCGGGCGCCGTGACACTTAAGCGCTTCACTCGCGGCATCGTCTTCGATAACGTCGGCTTCCGCTACCCCGGTTCGCCGGCGGGCTTCGAGCTTAAGGCGATCTCGCTTGAGGTGAAAGCGGGTGAGATCGCCGCCGTGGTGGGCCCGAGCGGGGCCGGCAAGACCACGCTCGTGAACCTCGTTCCTCGTTTCCACGATGTCACTTCCGGCGCGCTGTTGGTCGACGGGTACGATGTCCGCGACCTCACCCTCAGCTCGCTGCGCGAGAAGATCGGCATCGTGGCGCAAGACACCTTCCTGTTCAACGACACCATCGCCAACAACATCCGCTACGGCGATCCGGCGGCGGGAGACGGCGCGGTCCGGGAAGCGGCCCGGAACGCCTTCGCCGAAGAGTTCATCCTCCGCCTGCCGGGCGGTTATGACGCCATGATCGGCGAGCGGGGCCTCAAGCTGAGCGGCGGCCAGCGCCAGCGCATCGCCATCGCGCGCGCCCTGCTCAAGAACCCGCCGATCCTGATCCTGGACGAAGCGACCTCCCACCTGGACTCGGAGTCCGAGGCCCTGGTGCAGCGCGCGCTGGCCAATCTGATGGCCGGCCGCACCGTGATCGTCATTGCCCACCGGCTCTCCACGGTGCGGCGCGCCGACAGGATCGCCGTGCTCGAGCGCGGGCGCCTGGTGGAGACCGGCTCCCACGACGAACTCGTCACCGGGGGCGGCGTCTATCAGCGCCTGCACGAACTTCAGTTCTGGGACGAAACCGAACCCCTGCTAGACCCATGACCGCCGAACCCAAACCGTTGCGCAGTATGACCGGCTTCGCGCGCCTGCGCGTCGCGTTAGAAGACGGGGACTTGACCGTCAGCGTCAAGAGCCTCAACCACCGCGCCCTCGACATCCACTTCCATATCCCGGCCGAATTCGACCCCTTCGAGAACGCCATGCGGGCCGCGGTCAAGAAATGGGCCATCCGGGGGCACATCGAAGTCCGGATTTCCTATCACCGGACCCGGGCCGCCGGCGCCCTCACCTGGAACCGCCCGCTGGCCGATGCCTGGATGACGGGCTTCCGGCAAGCGGCGGCGATTTACGGCCTGCGGCAAGCGCCCGATCTGAACGCCGCGTTCCAGACGCCCGGCATGTTCGTCGAGGAGCCGGCCCGCGATCTCGACCCAGGGCTCGAACCGGTGCTGGCGGCGGCCGTCGAGGATGCAATGGACGCGCTGACCCAGTTCCGCGAGCGGGAAGGAGCCGAGCTTGCCCGCCTGATGCGCGAGCGCTGCCAGGCCGTGGCCACCGCCGCGGAGCGCATGGAACGTCTGCGCGAAAAGGCCCTGCCCGCCTTCCAGGCCCGCCTGAACGAACGCCTCGGCGAGCTGCTGAAAGGCGTAGCCGTGGAACCGCAGCGCCTGGCGCAGGAAGCCGCCATTCTCGCCGACCGCTCCGACATCGGCGAGGAAATCGCCCGCCTCAAGATCCACGCCCGGCAGCTTGATGAACTGCTGGCCGCCGGCGGCGAGGTGGGCAAGAAACTCGACTTCCTTTTGCAGGAGATGAACCGCGAAACCAACACCATCCTGTCGAAGACCAACGGCGCCGGCGAACGCGGCCTGGCGATCACGGAACTGGCGCTGGGCGTCAAGAGCGACGTCGAAAAGATCCGCGAGCAGGCGCTGAACGTCGAATGAGCGTCGCCTTCATCATTTCCGCTCCCTCGGGTTCGGGCAAGTCCACGCTGGTCAAGGCCCTGCTGGCCTGGGACCCATCCCTGCTGTTTTCGGTTTCCTACACCACGCGAGCGCCTCGCGGGCAAGAGCGCGAAGGGGAGAATTATCACTACACTTCGCGCCGCGAATTCGAGGAGCGCGCGGCACGGGGAGAGTTTCTGGAGTACGCCGAGGTCTTCGGGAACTACTACGGCACCCACCGCGGCATCTGGGAGCGGGCCCAGGCCTCGGGCGTCGACCTTGTCCTGGACATCGACGTGCAAGGTGCGCGACAATTGAAGCAACGGATCGGCGGGGACGCGGTGTCCATCTTCATCCTCGCCCCTTCCCGCCAGGAGTTGGAGCACCGGTTGCGGGCGCGCTCGGAAGACCCCGAAGAGGTGATCGAGCGGCGCTTGCGCGAGGCGGCTGAAGAGATCCGGAATTACCACCTGTACGACTACGTGATTGTGAACGAGGAGATCGAACAATCCGTCGATACGCTGAAGTCGATCGTCAAGGCGGAGCGGGTGCGGCGCAGCCGGATCGCTGACCGCATCCAGCCCATCCTCAGAACTTTTGCCAACGAGCCTGGGGCGGAGTAGACGGCCCCGGGCGGGAGAAAGAGCATTATGCCCGACAGGTCTCACAGCGCCAACACCATCCCGGACGATGCCGAATCGAGCTGCTACCGCTTCATTATCGTGGCCGCCAAGCGTGCGCGCCAGCTTCAAAATGGAGCCCGGTCGTTTCTGCCGACCACGTCCAAGAAACCAACGGTGGCGGCGATGGAAGAGGTACGGCGCGGGCTGGTGAAGTACGACGACCCCAACCGCGAACCGGCCCAGCCGGAGGCGGCGGAATAATTCCGCCACGGCGCGGGATTCGATATGCGGGTCCTTTTAGGCGTCGGCGGCGGGATTGCCGCCTACAAAGCGGCCGAGCTGGCGCGCACGCTCATGGAGCGCGGCGCGTCGGTTCAGGTGACGATGACCGAAGCGGCGCGGGAGTTCGTTCAACCACTGACCTTCGCCGCGCTCACCGGGCGCAAGGTGATGACCTCCCTGTTCGCCTGCGGCAGCCCGGAAGCCGTGCTGTCCAGCGCCGTCGAGCACATCGCGGTGGCGCAAGAGAACGATTTGCTGCTGGTCGCCCCGGCCACGGCCGATCTGCTCGCCAAGTTCGCCCACGGTCTGGCGGACGATTTTCTCTCCACGCTCTACCTGGCCTTCACCGGCCCCGTGGTGCTGGCTCCCGCCATGAACACCAACATGTGGGAGCATCCGGCCACGCGCGCCAACCTCGATACGCTTGCGGCGCGCGGCCACCACATCATCGAGCCGGAGGAAGGCCCGCTGGCCTGCGGCACGGTTGGCAAAGGCCGCCTGGCCGAACCGGAGCGGATCGCCGAGGCCGTCCTGGCGCTCGCCAGCCGGCGCCGGGACCTGGAGGGCGAGACCGTGCTGGTGACCGCCGGACCCACCCAGGAACCGCTCGACCCGGTGCGCTTCATCTCCAACCGCTCGAGCGGCAAAATGGGTTACGCCCTGGCCGAGGAGGCAGCCGCGCGGGGCGCCAAGGTCATCCTGATTTC
>CAKZVG010000568.1 GCA_937921835.1 uncultured Bryobacteraceae bacterium
GTAGCGGTCGCGGCCATGGGCGTAAGGTGAAAGCGCGTCCCCGCGGAAACGCGCCACGGCCACCACCGGTTCCACCCAGGTCGAGCGCGCCGGGATGTTATAACCGGTCCGGATGTGCCAGACGCGGTCCGTATAGTGCCCGCCGGCCAGCGTCCCGCGCCGCAGGAAATCCAATTCGGCGTCGAAGTTCAGACCGCCGTAATTCGCCAGCACGTCGAGGTTGACCGTCTCGTTGCGCCGGAAAACGTTGGTGGCGCCCTGCCGCGCGTAGGCGATCGCGCCCGTGACGCCCTTGCGCCGGTGGAAGTAATTCACCTGGTAATCGATGCCGTACTGCGTCATCTCCGGCTGTCCTAGGCTGAGCGCGGCGCGCCCTGCCAGCAGCGGCGACCACTTCGCCGCGCCGCCCGCCGTCCCGGTGATCTTCTCGTGGGTGGTGTCGAAGAAACCCGCGTTGTAGTTGATGCTCCATCTTCCGGAGGTCCGCAGCCCACCCACATTCAAGCCCATCTCGCGCCCGTTCGAGCGCCCCACGGTATGCTGGCGCTGGTAGATCTGCGTGGGAAGTTTGTCCATGTTCGAGTTGGTCTGAAACCCGGAGGTAATGCTCTCGCGGCCGATCTGAGGGCGGAAGTAGCCGGCGGTGAAGTTCAGCCATTCCGGCCGCGCGTGCCAGGTCCAGAAGGCGTCCCAGACACCCACCGTGCCGTCGGTGGGCGCCGAACGCGTGCCGCTGAAACGGTCCTTTCCCAGGTTGTCGTAGTAGAACACCACGCGGAAGTCGATGCTGTCGTCCACGCGGCCGCTGATGCCCAGGCGGGCGCGGCGGGCGAACAGGTCGAAGCGGTCCGACACCGGTTCCAGGAAGCCCTGGCCGGCAAGATCGGCCTTCGCCCCGTGGGTGTAAACTCCCAGGAGTTGGATGCCGACGCTGAAGCGCAGATCCGCCACCCTGGGCGCCGGCTGGGCGAGCAGCCAGCCGGGCGCAAGCACTACCCACAGCAGCGCCCTGCGTGTGGTCTTCATGGGGTCAGTCGATTCCGGGAATCCTCACCGAGGTCACGTTACCGCTCAGCGCGACGGCCGAATGCTCCACTCCGTTTTGCACGTCCAGCGATTTCTTCACCAGGCGCAGGTCGTTGCCGATCACGTTGACGCTCCGGGTCTGGTTGCCCGTCACCCGCAGCAGCAGCGGTACCTCCACCGACAGGTGGCTCCCCGTCATCAGCGCGCCCACCACGTTGTGGAACCACAGCAGAGGCTGTGGCGCGGGCGGCGGAAGGGAGCGGAAGCCGTGCAGTTCGAGATTCCGCACGCCATCGAAGATGGCGGCCGGGCGCGCGTCGGGGGACGTGCAGCGCGTCTTGAAGTTGCGCAGCGTCAACCCCTCGACGTGGCGCACATACAGGCTGTGCGCCGGCAAGGTTCCGAACATGGTCGCCTCGGGATACTTCCCGGGATGTTCGGGCACCTCCAGGCTCCCCGCCTGCCCGCCGCCCTGCATGGTCAGGTCGATATCGGACAGCGTGATGTGGCGCACCGGATGGCCGCTCAGGCCGGTAATGGAGCTGGTCTCGGAGGCCCCCGTGGCCACGACGGTGCTGATCACCAGATTCGTGACCGAGCCGGGCGCCGGCGGCGTCATGCCGCGGCCGCGATTGCCCAGCCGGACAAAGATGGGCGCGCGCGCGTCGCGCATGGTGATGCCGGAGATCGAGACGCCCTCGATGCCCGCTCCGTCCACCGATTCCACCGCGATGCCGCTGATCGCCGGCCGGCCGGCGTCGCGCCCGAGCAGGGCGCAATTGCTGATGGCGATGTTGCGGAATCCGCCGCGGCTTTCCGTTCCCATCTTGAGGTGGTTGCAACTCGTGCGCAGCACGCAGTTGGTTACCGTGACGTGTTCGGTGGCGCGCGGCTTGCCGAGCGCCTGGCTGGACTTGAGGCAGATGGCGTCGTCGAAGCTGTCCACATAGCAGTTGGAGATGCGCACGAAGCGCGAGCAGTCCGCGTCGATGCCGTCCGAAAAGCCATTCACCACGCTGATGCCGTCGATCTCCACGTTGTCGCAGCCGAGCAGGCTCAGCGCGTAGTTGGGCGCGTTGCGGATGGTCACGCCGCGGATGGACAACGACGAGCTGTTCTTGAATGAGATGGTCTTGGGTCCGCCGCGCTTGGAGCGGTTGCCGTCGATCAGCCCACGCCCCTGAATCGCCACGTGCTCGACGCCCTCGCCGCGCAGCAGGGCGTAGTGGAAATAGGTGGTCTCGCGGTCGTCAACGGGCTTGAAGGGCAGTTGCTCGTACTTGTCGAAATCCGGCTCGTCGGGACTGGCCGCAAGGCGCGCCCCAGGCGAGATATCGAGCGTGATGTGGCTCTTCAGCCGGATGGTCCCGCACAGGTAGTTGCCGGGCGGCACAAGCACCACGCCTCCACCCTCGCGCGCCGCCGCATCGATAGCCGCCTGGACCGCCGCCGTGTCCTTGGCCACGCCGTCGCCTTTGGCGCCATAGGTCCGGACGTTGTGAGGTCCAGCGGCAAGAAGCGCGAAAGGAACCAGGGCGAGCAACGCGGACTTCATCAGTACAGAGATACCACAGCCACGAAGCCGCGCAGACGAGCGCTTATACTGGAGAGCGCCATGCTGACACGCCGGCATTTCTCTTCCTGCGTCCTGGCGCCCCTGGCGGCGCCGCTGACTCCCGCCCGCAAGCGCGCCCTCAAGCGGTTCTCCGAGATTGCGGCGAGCCTCTACGCCTGGGACCTCCGCGACGAGGGCATCGCGCCCATCTGCGACACGCTGGCCGAAACCTCCGCCGTGAATTCGGTGTACCTGGTGGCGCTCATGCATCACGAGAAGCGCCCGCTGACGGACTTCTACTATCCGCACAATCCCAAGCGCAAAACCTACTTCCCCGAAGATTCCCGCGCTTTCTGGCGGCCCCGCATGGAGCGCTACCGGGACAGCGCGATCAAGCCGCTGACCTCCGAACGGGATGATCTTAAGGGCACGGACTGGCTGGAGATGCTGGTCAGCGAAGGCCGCAAGCGCGGCTGGAGGACCGGCGCCGAGATCTCGCACACCGTTCTGGACAAGGACCGCGCGCGCAAGGAACACGTGGACGCGGTGCAGCGCGATATCTACGGCAACCCGTTCTCGCAGATCATCTGCCCGAACAGCCCCAAGGCTCGCGCGTATCTGGCGGCGCTTTTCACCGATCTGGCCGCCAATTACGACCTCGATTTCCTGCAAACCTGTCTGGTGCCGTTCGTTTACCGGCGCCCGGAGACCGCGGTCGGCGCGGGCGACCCGCACGTACCGGGGAGTTTCGAGTACCGGATCTGGGGCGGCGGGGTTTCCGAGTCCCAGGCCGAACTTTTGCTGCGCGCGGTGCAAGGGGGCTGTTTCTGCGGCTCCTGCCATGCCGAAGCCAGGCGCGCGGGCTTCGATCTGGCCGCCGCACGGCGCGCCTTGAAGCCGCTGGCGGACATGCTCGATCACCCCGGACTGGCCGAAGCGCACCGTCTGGCGCTGTTGCGCGCCTCCAACACCACGCCCGCCGGCATGCTGCTGCGGCATCCCGAGTTGTTCGAATGGCTGCGCTTCCGGCGGGACTCGCTGACGCGCCTGTTCGCCGAGGTGCACCAGGCGGTGCGGGCGGTGAAGCCGACGATCGATCTTCGGCTGAACGCCTATATCTACGATAATTGGGAACTCAGCGGCCTGGATTTCGCCGCCCTCAAGCCGTATCTGGGTTCAGTGCGGTCGTCGAATTACGACGAGCAGTCCGGCAACCCCGCGCGGATGGAACACAAGCGCAGGTTCCTGCTTTCGGTGCGGGAAGCCATCGGAGACGAGATGCACTTCGTGTCCGCCATCGGGGTGCGCCCGAAAGCCACTCCGGAGCTGGTCCGCCAGGGCGTCGTGATCTCGTCGGAATGCGGCGCCGACGGGCTTTCGCTGGGTCACTACGACGGCGCGCCGCTCCGGAACTTGGAAGCCATCCGGCAGGGAATGGCGGACGCCGGCGCGACGGCGGCCCGGGGCGGGGGCGGCCGCGGGCGCGCATGTTAGAATTGAGAATTCAAAGGACGCCCACCGAATGAGATTCTTGCTTCCGTTCTTGTTGTCCGCCGTGGTTCCGGCGTGCGCACAAACCGCCGCCGCGCCCGCGCCCGAAGGGTTCGAACCCGGCACGGTGGTCGCCACCATCGACGGCCGGAAGCTCACCGCCGGCGAGTTGCGCAAGTTCGTCGCCGCGCTGCCGCCCAACGTGCAACAGAACTATAACTCCGACAAGAAGGAGTTCGTCCGGCAGTACGCGTTGCTCAGGCGCTTGGCGTCGATGGCCGAGAAGGCCAAGCTCGACCAGGAAAGCCCGCACAAGGAACGGATCGAGTACTCCCGCACCCAGGTGATGGTGCAGGCGCAGATCGACGCCACGACGGCGGGATTCACCGTCTCCCCGGAGGAACAGGACAAGTTGTACCAGCAGAACCGCGAGCGCTACCGCACGGCCAGGATCAAGGGCATTTTCGTGCCGTTCGCCGCGCCTGGCGCACCCGCTCCGGCGGAGGACCTAAAGGCGCCGAGCGAGGAGGACGCCAAGGCCGAGGCCGACGAGATCGTCAAGCAGGCGCGGGGGGGCGCCGATTTCGTCAAACTCGTCAAGGAGCACTCGCGCGACGCCGAGTCCAGGGCAAAAGACGGCGACTTCGGCACCGTGACGCCGGGCATGCGGGTGCCGGACTCCATCAAGCTCGCCATCTTCGGCCTCAAGAAGGGCGAGATCAGCGAACCGGTGCGCGAAAACGGCGGCTTCTTCATCTTCAAGGCGGAGGAGACCGGCCAGCGGACGCTCGACGAGGTGCGCGAGGAGATCGGCCGGGAGATCCGGCAAGCCAAGCTTCAGCAGTGGCTGGATTCCGTCCGGCAAGCCGTGGATGTCCGATTCGACAACGAGGCGTTCTTCGCGGCCCCCACACCTGGCGCGCCGGTTCCAGCGGCGAAGTGACGAGCGCGGAGATCCCCGGTAGCGCCGCCTCGGCGCTGCGCGCCGCCGCATTCGCCGCGCGCGCTTTCCGGCGGTTGCCGGCCATGTCCGGCAAACCGCCGCGGATCGTGTTCCGGCCCTCCCTCACCGCCCGCGGAAACGCGCTGCTCTCCGGCGAGGACGCGGGGCGGCCGGTTCACGCGGGCAGTTTTCCGCGAAGCCGTCTGATGGTGCTTGACCAGGCCCTGCTCGAGCAGCCGGCCGAATTGGCTCGCATCCTGGTGCACGAGCTGTTCCACTTCGTCTGGCCGCGGCTCGGCAATCCCCTCCGCCGTTCGTATGAACGGCTGCTGGAGGCCGAGATGGGCCGCCGGGCGAGGGGGGAACTCGGCTACTCGGCGGAGTCGGCGAAACTGCGCCTGACCGGCGTGGACCGCGCCTCGCGCAGCCGCCGCTGGCGCGAATATGCCTGCGAGAGCTTTTGCGACACCGCCGCCTGGCTCTACTCCGGCGTGCGGCGGCATGGCGAGTACACGCTGGCGGTCGCCTTTCGCCGGCGGCGCCGCGCATGGTTCCGCAACCTGGAGCAGCGGCCGCTATCTATATAATCTAGGAAGGAGCTGACCGCTTGACCCGATTTGCCACAGGCTTGATACCGGTGTGCGCCGCCGCCCTTGTGCTGGCGGGCTGTTCCAGCGCCCCACCCGTGAATGCCGGCGCGCCCAAAGGCGCGAAGGAGCGCAAGAAGGCGCCGGACTTCGCGCTCAAGGACTCGACCGGACAGACCGTGAGGCTCTCCGACTATAAGGGCAAGGTCGTGCTGCTCAACTTCTGGGCCACCTGGTGCGGTCCCTGCAAGATCGAAATTCCCTGGTTCATGGAATTCGAGCAGAAGTACAAAGACAGAGGCTTCGCCGTGCTGGGTGTGGCGATGGACGACGAAGGCTGGGAGATCGTCAAGCCCTACGTCGAACGGTTGAAGGTGAACTACCGCGTGATGGTGGCGACCGAAGAAGTGGACAACGCCTATGGCGGCGTCGAATCCCTGCCAACCAGCTATGTGATCGACCGCGACGGCAACGTGGCGTCGAGGCACGTCGGGCTGGTCAGCCGCTCCATCTACGAACAGGAGATCGAGAATCTGCTGGAGAGCGGGCGTGGAAAGAAGTAGCCGGGCGCGGCTCTTGCTGGCGGCGCTTGCATGCGGTACAACTCTGTTAGCCCAAAGCGCCGGAGTGGTGACGGTCGCGCCGCCCCCCAAGCTCACGGCCCGCCGCGGCGCGGAGGCGGAGGCGACGATCCGCGTTCAGTTGCGCGACGGCTACCACGTCAACAGCCACACGCCCAGCGAGGACTACCTGATTCCGTTGCGGCTCACTTGGTCGGGCGGCCCGCTCGAAGTAGCCGGGATCGTCTATCCGAAACCGGTGCTGGAGAAGTACTCTTTCTCACCCAAGCCGATCTCGGTCTTCACGCGCGATTTCGACATCGTCACCCGCTTCAGGACACCGGCCAACGCTCCCGGAGGGCCCGCCATCCTGGCCGGCAAGCTGCGCTATCAGGCCTGCAATCACAACTCCTGCCTGCCGCCGAAGACGGTGGAGTTCCGCCTCTCGGTCAGCGTGCAATAGCCTCGCCGCGGCGCCGCTCGGGCTGTCGTCCGGCGCTGATCGAGCTTCCGCTCCCAGCCGGGCGCGGAGTTACACTGGAAGGGCCGGGACTGAGCCCGGGAACCGCTATGTCAACTGTTTCCGCGGCGGAAGGAGTGCGGCCGCTTACCTTGTTCAGTGACGAAGAGCGGATGTTCCAGTCCGCGGTGCGGGAGTTTGCGCGCGAGGAACTCGCGCCGAAAGTGCGCGCGATGGACGAAGCGGGCGCGCTCGACCGGCAACTGCTCCAGCAGCTCTTCGACCTCGGCCTGATGGGCATCGAGATCCCGGAGGAGTTGGGCGGGCAGGGGGGCCGGTTTTTCGAGGCGGTGATCGCGGTCGAGGAACTCGCCGCGGTGGACCCGGCAACCGCCACCGTCGTGGACGTGCAGAACACGCTGGTCAACAACGCCATCCTGCGTTGGGCGAGCGACGAGCAGAAACGCCGCTGGCTGCCGCTGCTGGCCGGTGGCGCGGTGGGCGCTTACGCGCTGACGGAGGCGGGCGCGGGCTCGGACGCCTTCGCACTGGCGGCGCGCGCCGAACGGGACGGCGTGGGATACCGGCTCAGCGGGCGCAAGCTCTGGATCACGAACGCGGCGGAGGCGGGCCTCTTTCTGGTGTTCGCCACCGTCGATCCCGCGGCCGGCTACCGCGGCATCACCTGCTTTGTGCTGGAACGCGACACGCCGGGCCTTCAGACCGGGCGCAAGGAGGACAAACTCGGCATCCGGGCCTCGTCCACCTGCGAAGTGATTCTGGACGGCTGCGCGGCGCCGGTGGGCAACGTGTTGGGCGAGCCCGGACAGGGCTACCGGATCGCCATCGAGACGCTGAACGAGGGGCGCATCGGCATCGGCGCGCAGATGGCGGGGCTGGCGCGCGGCGCGCTCGGCCACGCCATCCGCTACGCCCGGGAGCGCAGGCAGTTCGGCCGTCCCATCGCCGAGTTCCAGGCGGTGCAGTTCGAGCTGGCGCGCATGGCCACGGAAATCGAAGCCGCCCGGCTGCTGGTCTACAACGCCGCGCGGCTGCGCGAAGCTGGCCAGCCGTTCGTCACCGAGGCGGCCATGGCGAAGGATTTCGCCTCTCAGGTGGCTGAGTCGGCCGCCTCCCGCGCGGTGGAGATCTTCGGCGGCGCGGGCTTTTCCCGCGACTACCCGGTGGAGAAGCTCTATCGCGACGCCAAGATCGGCCGGATTTACGAGGGGACCAGTAACATGCAGAAGCTGACCATCGCCCGCCGGATTCTGGAGAAACCGGCCTGAGGCGGGTGGCGTCCAGCAACTCAGGGGCACTTATGTCGAAGAGCATCTTTCTCGCCGCCGCGCTGGCCGCCGCGGCCGTCACCCTTCAGGCAAGCAAGGAAGAGCCCACCGAGGCCGAGATCCAGGAAATCATCACCAGGTTCGCCGCCAAGGAAGCCGAGTTCGCCCGCGCCCGCGAAAACTACACCTACCGGCAGACGGTGCGGATCCAGGAACTCGACGAGGGCGGCGCCACCCGCGGCCGCCACGAGATGATTTCCGACATCATCTTTTCGTCCGAAGGCCGCCGTACGGAGCGCGTCGTCAAGGCGCCGGTCTCGACTCTTCAGCGGATCCAGTTGACTCCCGAGGACGAGCAGGACCTGCGGAACGTGCAGCCTTTCGTGCTGACCACCACCGAGATTCCGCTCTATCACATCCGCTATCTCGGCAAGGAGACGCTGGACGAGATCCCCTGTTACGCGTTCGCCGTCAAACCCAAGAAGCTGGAGCCGGGGAAGCGCTACTTCCAGGGCATCATCTGGGTGGACGACCGCGATTTGCAGATCGTGAAGACCTACGGCCGCGGCGTGGGCCTGATCCGCAAGGGCATCGACAACCAGTTTCCGAAGTTCGAGACCTACCGCGAGCAGATCGACGGCAAGTTCTGGTTCCCGACTTACACCACCGCCAACGACACGCTCCACTTCGAGACCGGCCCGCAGCGCATCCGCATGACGGTGCGCTACGACGACTACAAGCAGTTCAAGGCCGACGTCCAGATCAAGTACGGCGACCCGGTGGAGCCGCCGAAGGAAACCAAGCCGTAGTAACCGGCTATCCTGTTTCACCAGCGTGGGCCGACCATCCTGGGTGCGTGCGCCCGCCTGCGCCTTCCGGTTTCCATCGGGCTGCCTCTGCTATGCCGTGAGGCGTGTGCCGGCCGTTTCCATGAGCCGGCCCACGGCGCCCTTGCCGGCCGGGGCGGCTGACTCAGCCTCAGTCGTTACGGGAGCGGCGGGACCAGCCGTCGTAGTAGCCGGCATCCTCCGGGATCTTCTGCCGGGTCGTGGTGCGCCACTCCGACGCCGGCGGCGCGCCAATGCCTTGAAAGAATTCCGACAGCCGGCCGCGCAGTTGCGTGAGCCGCTGCGCGTAGTGGCGGTCGCCGATGAGATTGGTGGTCTCGCCCGGATCGGCTTCGAGGTCGAACAGCTCGCTGGGCCAGTTGTCCACGCGCTCGACGTATTTCATGGTCGCGGTGCGGACCGCGCGCGCGTAGCAGTACTCGAAGTACAACTCGTCCCGCCAGGCGGGCGTTTCGCCGCGCAGAAAGCCGGCGTAGCTGCGGCCGGGACGCTGCCGGTCGGCGGGAGCCGGAAGTCCGAGATAGTCCAGAAGAGTCGGGAAAAAATCGTAGGAGGAGACCATCGGGGACAGCACCCGCCCGCCGGGAATCCGTCCCGGGTGATTCCAGATTAAGGGCACCTGGATCGATTCCTCGTACATGTTGAAGGGGATGGTGGCGTTGCCCTTTCCCCAGGCGCCGTGATGGCCCGCGTTCCAGCCCTGATCGGCCGAAAACACGATCAGCGTATCCTCGCGGAGTCCCAGTTCTTCCAGCCGGCGCACGATGCGGCCGACGTTGTGGTCCACGCCCGAGACCAGCGCCGAATAACTCAGCTTGCTCTCCGGGTTGCCGTGCATTTTCTCGAACATCCATCGCCGCTGCGGATGCCGCGGCCCCTCCGGGAAACACGGGAACCTGGAATCGCGGTAATGGCTGCGGTAACTCTCGGGCTGATAGTCGTAGGGGGTGTGGGGGGCGAAATAGGGAATATGCAGAAAGAAGGGACGGTCCCGGTTCTGCTCGATGAATTCCAGCCCGAAGTCAGTGACCAGGTCGGTCTTGAAGCCCTCGTACTTGACCTGCTTCCCATCGACGAAGAAGGTGGGGTTGCGGTACGGGCCGCCGCCGCCGGAAACGGTCCGCCAGTAGGTGAAGCCGGCCTGCGGATGCGGGTCGTCGCCCAGGTGCCACTTCCCGCTCATTCCGCAAGCGTAGCCGTTCCGGGCGAGGATTTCCGGGTACGTCGTCTGTCCCTCGAGCAAGCGAGGGCCGCCACCCGCCGAATCCTCGGGAAGCAGGAAGTCCTGCACCCCGTGATGCGACGGCAGCTTGCCGGTGAGGTACGTCGCGCGGCTGGGCGAGCAGACCGGCGTGGCGGCGTAAGCGCGGCTGAAGCGCGCTCCCCCGGCCGCCAGGCGCGCCAGGTTGGGGGTGTGCATGTCCTGGCAGCCCCAGGGCCCCATGGCCCATGCGCCGTGGTCGTCGGTGAGAAAGAAGACCACATTCGTGCGCCGGGCGGCGCGGCCGGACGTGCGCACCAACGGCGCCGCGGCGGCCGCCCCCAGCAGTGTTCGGCGAGTCAGTTTCATCTTCCACCCTCCCAGGTTGCCGGACTTAGCGCAGTTTGTAACTCACCGACATCCCGTCGTCCTTGTCCATCGACGCGCGGATGATGACGGTCTCATAGTCCGGGCTGGTTTGGATGTAATCGAGAAAGTCCTTCATCGCCTTTTCGGACTTGATGACGTTATCCCCGACCACCACCGCGCCCTTCTTGAGTTTCGGCTCAACGAGCTTCAGGTATTTCAGGTAGTCCTTCTTGACCGCGTCGAGGAAGAGGAAGTCGAACTCGCCCTTCAGTTCGGGCAAGGTCTTCAGGGCGTCGCCCTCGACCACCGTGACCGTTTTCTCCAAACCGACCTTGGCGATATTCTCCCGCGCCTGCCGGACGAATTTCGGGTCGATTTCCAGCGAGTAGAGGTGGCCGCCGTTGCGCTCGAATGCGATCCCCATGTTGATCGCGCCGAAGCCGCTGGCCACGCCCACCTCGATGCCGCGCCGGGCCTTGGCGCCCGCGGCCAGGATGCGCAGCATCATGGCGTCGCCGGGCGTGGTGTTCAGTCCGATGCGCTGGAAGTTGTCGATGAACTGCTTGCGGAAGGCCTCGCTCTTGTTGTTCACCTCGGCGGACATCGCCAGGGTCGCGCCCAGGAAGAGGACCGTAAGAAGCGAAGGAACACGTTTCATAGACTTCTGACTATACCTTGTTCGCGGGGTGGCGCGCCCGGCCGCCCTCCCTGCTACACTCGGTTTCCATGAGGACGTTCCCCGCATTCCTGGCGCTTCTGTCCCTGGCGGGCGGGCTTTGCCCGGCGCAGCGCATTGGCGACGTTCGCGACCCCGACGTCCGTCATGACGAGGGCTGGACCAGCCTGTTCAACGGCAAGGATTTCGGCAGGCTGGTGATTGTACTGAAAGGCGAGGACGGCAAGCCGCGGCGTTTCTTTGATGAGACGGCAAGCAAGCAGTCCACGTTCTATGTCGAAGGCGGGCTGCTGAAGACCACCGGCACGCCCAACGGCTACATCCGCACCAGCGACGTCTACGACAACTATGTCTTCCACGTCGAGGTGCGTTTCCCCTCGGCCGGCAACAGCGGCGTGCTGGCGCACATCCAGCAGGACCAGGTCTGGCCGCGCGCCATCGAGTGCCAGTTGTACCAGGCGCACATGGGCCGCATCTTTCCCATTCAGGGCGCCTACCTCGATGGCGGCGAGATGATCCACGCGGCGGACAAGCCGCCCGGCGAGTGGAACACCTACCAGGTCTACGCCGAGGAGGGCCGCATCGCCACCGTGCTGAACGGCGTGCTGGTCAGCATGGGATCGCACGCCAACCCCTGGATCGGCTACATCGGGCTGCAATCGGAAGGCGTGCCGGCCGAGTTCCGCAATCTCAAGGTGCGCCGCCACTCGCCCTCGCATCACCTGTGGCCGAAGGGCGAGCCGGGCAAGCGGTAGCGCCGCGCCGCTTTACGGCAACCGCTTGAGCACCACGCCCTGCAAGTCCATCACCCGCCCGCCCGGTTTGCTGAGCGCCCGCACGGTGAGCCGCACACGTCCCGCCGGCAGCGCCAGCGGGCCTAACCCGGCGGTCGAGAAGTCCTTTCTCGGGTAGCCGGGAGTGTCGAAGGCGGCCAGGTTTGGCAGCGGCGACATCGAAGTCGCCTTCGAAATCCTCCCCTCCACCTTCCGCCC
>CAKZVG010000569.1 GCA_937921835.1 uncultured Bryobacteraceae bacterium
CAACGTCGAGCGGTGTCTCCCAGTAAGGCGAGACGAGCGTTTTCCACCGGCGTCCACCGCCCGGCATTTCCACAGCGCTCTTCCCTCACTCCACCCGCCCTGTAGCTCTGTCACCTACCCACAGATTCTGCTATGGAGCCCACATTCCTTCCGGCAGCCGCCGGCTAAAGGCGCCAAAGACGCGCAACTGATGGCTCGACGGCACAGGGACGAAGCCGCGCGCCGGATCCGGTACGAACAGGCTGCGGGTGGCGCCAAAGGAGCGCTGCTCGACATCGAGCAGCGTCCAGCAGTAGATCAGCGCCGAGGCGTCCATCAGAGCCATGTTCTTGTGATAAAGCTGCGCCTGCGCGAACGCCGTGCGGTAACTCCAGGACTGATAGGCGGAGTGGTTGACTGTAAACTCCGTCGACAGAAACGGCTTATCCCCGGCTGCTTCGCGCCAGGCGCGGATCTGCCGGTCGTAGCCGTCCGGATCCTCGAAGTAACTCTGGTAATCGTAAACGTGCGTGGCCGCCCAGTCGATGAGTTTCCAGGCTTCGGGCGACTGGCGGATGGCCAGCGCCGCCTGCGTGCCGCCGCGCAGGTTCGAATGGTCCGGCATGTGGATCCTGACGGCGTGAAAGCCGGCCTCGTCGAGAGCGGCGCGCAGCCGCCGGATCATCCCGTGCCAGACTTCGGCCGGCTGCACGATCTCGTTCTGAATGCCCACCACGTCGGGAGGCGCGCCGGTTTTCTCCTTTGAGATCTGGCAGTAACCCACCATGGCGCGCACATACTCGCCGTAATCCGGGGCGTTCGGGTAACGTTTGCCGTCCGCCGCCACATGCTCGCGCTTGGCCCAGGCGGGGAGATCCCAGAATTCGAACAGCACTTTGCCGCCCCGGCGGCGGATTTCGCGGATGTAGGCGAAATCGGAGATCTCCCCGTTTGGGAAGTTATCGCCGTAATAGTGTGGACTGGCATCCTCCAGACGGTCGAAATTGGATAAGTCTGGTTTCAGCCGGTAACCGTTCGGATACTCGCGGTGGAGCCACAAGTTATACTCGGCAAGTAAGTCCCACCAGCGGCGCTTCCCTTCCTCGCTCAGCGAAATCCAGGCCGGAACGCTCAGGATGCCGCCGAAACCGTAGATCGTCTGGCGCTTCGCGGCGGGGTTCACGCGCACGCCCGCGGCGCCGGCGGCCGGGCGGCGGATCTCCCCGCTGAGTTTTCCGCCGGTGACTCCGTGAGGAGGCGCCCAGGCAAGCTGGTGGCGGCGCATCTCCATCAAACAGGTCTGGCGCGCCACCTCGCGGCCGTCCACCCGCAGCCGGGCCGAGAGCTTGTGGTCCATCACCAGCTCGATTTCGCGCGGCGCGGCGGATAACTCCACCCCGGTCTCGTCCCATATCCGTTCCGGGTAGCGCGTCTTGGGCGGGCGCGCCGGAAAGTGGGCGTAGGAGTCGTAGTAGCGCTGGGTCAGCCGCACCCGGCGGGATTCGATATGCACCGTGACGCCCCCCTCGGCGCCGGTGAAGATCCAGTCGAGCGAAGCGCCGCCGGCGAGCGGCTCGTCGAGCCGGAGCGTGCGTGTGAACAGGGCCGGCAGCCGCTCGTCGAAATAATTGCGTCGCAGCCCGCCCACGCTCCACTGGGCGCGGCGTTCGCCCGCGGCGTCGAACTCGAAGCGGGTGACCGTGGGCGGGTCCTGGGCCCACAGCGAGGCCGCCAGGCAGGCGGCCGCAACCAGAATGCGCATTCCCTTACGATACTCGAAGGCGCGGCGCGTGTCCCCAGCCGCGCAGCAGTTGCAGCACGCCTTCGAAATAGGGCAGATCGTGCCAATGCAGGCGCTTCCGCTGCCCGCGCCGGGTGGAGACTTCGATGCCCGTGGGCGCCTCGCCGCGCATCATGTATTCCACCGCCGAAATCTCACCCGATGGAAGCGCGGCCGAGCCGCCCAGCCCGCCGACGCGCAACTGGTGCGGGTCGAGCGCGACGTGGAAGGCCGCGCGCGAAGCCGACCACAGCAGAATCGTCAGGCCGATGCCGCCGATGGCCCACAGGAATAGCGTCATGCCCAGTTCTTCCTCCAGCGCCTCGGCCGTGTAGCTCGCCACATAGACGGGCAGCGCGAGGAAGAACGCCGCCGCCGCGGTTGCGATGACGTCCAGCCCCACCGAAACAGCGCCGTCGTGCACCAGGAGACGGGGCGAGGGCCGTGGCCAGGGCAACAGACAATAAACCGCGACGCCCGCCAGCGCCCAGATCCAGCAGAATTCACGGTTCGGGTAAACCAGCGCCGGCGGCGCCTTGGACTCCTTGGGGCGGTTGACGTACTCAAATTCCAGGTGCCCGCCCGCGACGGGCAGATACAGCACCAGCCAGCCGGCTTGCGCGTACAGCCGCCGGATCTCGGGCAGGATCGCCGCCACCGGCGGATCTTCCGGCCGGTACCAGCGTCCGTCCACGCCGAGCGCGGCGTGCAGCCTGCTCCATTCCGCTCCCTCGACCTCGAGCAGGCGCTTCTCCGTGGTCCGCGCGATGTAGTCCTCAAGCGACGCCGGCCTGGCGTGCCGGCGCAGGAACTCGCGCGCCGCTCCCATCGCGCCCGGCGCCGGCCCTTCGCGCTCGCCGTACTTGCGCTGGTAGTCGGCGGCGAAGTCCGCCCGGCGCACATGGATGAGCAACGGCGGAACGTCGAAGGCCAGCCACAACGAGGCGGTGATCCCGCCCGCCAGCGCCGCGCGGCGCAGCAGTTCGAACGCCGCCACCGGCGCCCGCCCATCCCCGCCCCGCGGCGCGGGCATCGTCACCACCGCCCGCGGCGCGTAGCGGCGGACCAGATCCAGCACGTACTGGAAGTTCTCCGGCGTCGCATGGAGCCGGATCACTACCCGCCAACCGTTCATCACCGAGAGCACGCGCAGGGCGGGGTACACCTTGACGCGCGCCACTTCATCCCAGCCCAGCAGCCCGCTTTCCTGGGCCTGCGCCAACAGCCCGGCGCCCGCCGTGCCGGGACTCCCGGCCAGCGCGCCCGCCACCACGGCCGCGCGGCTGGCGGCGGCGCCACGCCCGCTCGCGCTTTCCCAACCCAAACCCGCCGGCCCGACGAAGAAGCGCATCGGGTAGCCGTTGCGGAAGAAGACCAGCGCGACGAGCGCGAAGAGAAACCCGAAGCCGGCCAGAATCAGCGCGAAGATGGCGAGCAGCTTGGGGACCGCCTCCGGGCCGCCCGAGAAGAGCGCGATGGCGGTGAAGATGAGGCCGCAGATCAGGCCCGTCCAGAACAGGATCTTCGCCAGATCATAAAGAAAGAAGCGGCTGGTAAGCAGCGGCATCTCGGCGGCCCACTGGTAGCCCTCATCCATTCTCACAATCCCTTCCCGATCTGCTCGAAGATCCAAAGATAGAAGTTGCGCGGCGTGCCCGAGACGCGGGTCCTGGCGCCCATTCCCCAATCGGCCAGTTCCATCGCCATCTCGCCGTTTCCGGCGTGGCAGACGCCGATGGGCGCGACTTCCTCGCTGACCTGCGCCGTCAGAGGCTTGCCGGCGGCGTCCTCGGCTTCCACTTCGATCACCTCGATCTCGCGGCCGTTGCGCGTCAAGCGCCGCCGCTCGACGCGCTTCACCACACGCGCCGGCGCGGCCACCGCCACTTCGTCGTCCTTGCCTTTCTTGTCGAAAAACCGCCTCGGGACGCGGAAGGGGGAGTAGCCTTCGGGCTGAACAATCACCTCCTCGAGCTCTCCTGGACCCTGGCGCGTCTCTTCGGCCAGGATGCGCGTGACCACCCGCGGGCTGCCCGGCATCTCGACTTCGATCTCCATCCACGCCATCGGTTTCCCCTTGCGCTCGACGCGTTCGAGAACGGAGACCGTCATGCGGCAGGTCTCGTTCTTCGTCTTGTCGCGGATGTCGTAGGCAGCCCAGGAACCGCTGACGAAGCGGAAGGCGTCCCCGACCAGGATCAGGGTCTTCTGCCC
>CAKZVG010000570.1 GCA_937921835.1 uncultured Bryobacteraceae bacterium
GTAGATGTCTGCCTTATCTGGGGAGGCGCTGAACGAGACCCTCCAGGACTCGCCTGCGCACGCCGTGCCCGGTACATGCCCGGACACGGCTAGAATGAAATCAAACACTTACGTGTTCGATTCGCGGGGGCCTCCCTGTGACCTCAACCCTCCCTGTTGGGGGTTTCGCCCGCTGTCGGCGTCGGGGGTGGCTTGGGGGGCGATTCCGGGGCAGGTGTCGGCGCTGACGCGGGTCTGGGCGTTTCCGATCTGGGTGCCGGCGGGATGATCGGCAGTGTTTCCTGACGCACCACGACAGCTTGCTGCTGCGGTACCGGTTGTGGAGTATCGGCCGACCGCTCGGGGCTCCCGCTTTCGCGCGCATCGCCGTCCTGCAGCGGTCCACCTTCACCTGGTGTGGGTGCGCCTTCCTGTTTTGCACCGCCGCGACGGCGACCGCCGCGACGCGAACGGCGACGGCTGCTGCGTGTCTGGGCTTCGGACGCGGCTTTTTCTTCGGGTTTCTCGGCTCTCTCGACCGGGAGCTGGGGTTCACTCGGGGCAACGACCGGGGCCTGCTCGGCTTCGCGTGAAGGTGCCGGCGGCTTCGGCTGCGGACGGGATTCAGCCGCCTCGCGTTCCGGACGGCGTTCTCCGCCGCGACGGTTGCGAGTGCCGCGGCCGTTCTGCTGCTGGGTCCGTTCGGGGCGGCGTTGCTGGGCGTGACGTTCGCCGGCGGTGGTGGAACGCGGACGATCCGCCACGGGTTTCCGTTCCTCTTTCTTGTCGCTGCCGAAGAGTTTGCCGAGGATGCGGGACAGCAGACCGGGCGCGGAGGGTGCTTTTGCTTCCTCGCGTGCGGGGGGCGTGGGCGGTTCGGGCGGGGCCATGACCGGGGCCGGAGCGGCCGGCGCAATACTCTGTACCGCGGCCTTTTCAGGCGCGGCACGGCTGACCTCGACGCCTGGCAGTTCGTCCTCCTCGGGGGTGATCAACTGGTGACTGGCACGTCCGCCGATGTCCTCCGGCATTTCGTCACGACGCAGACGGCGGACGTTGAAGTGTGGTGTCACCAGGTTCGGATTCGGGATCAACATAATGTCAACGTTGTGGCGCGTCTCGATCTTGTGCACGTTCTCCCGCTTCTCGTTGAGCAGGAAGGTCGCGACGTCCACCGGCAGCCAGGCGATGACGCGTCCGGTCTTGTCCTTGAAGGCCTCCTCCTCAATCAGGCGCAGTACGGACAGCGCAAGCGACTCGACGCTGCGGATGGTGCCCTGGCCGCTGCAGCGCGGGCAGGTGATCTGGCTCGATTCGCCGAGTGAGGGGCGCAGACGCTGGCGCGACATCTCCAACAGGCCGAAGCGCGAGATGCGTCCGAGCTGGATACGGGCGCGGTCCATCTCCAGCGCCTCGCGCAGCCGGGTCTCCACCGCGCGCTGGTTCCGCGCCGGTTCCATGTCGATGAAATCGATGACGATGAGACCGCCGAGGTCGCGCAGGCGGAGCTGGCGGGCGATCTCGTCGGCCGCCTCGAGGTTGGTATTGAGCGCCGTCTCCTCGATGTCGGCGCCCTTCGTGGCGCGGCCCGAGTTGACATCGATCGCGACCAGCGCCTCGGTGTGGTCGATGACGATCGCGCCGCCGGAGGGCAGGGTAACCGCGCGCTGGAAGGCCGATTCGATCTGGTTCTCGATCTGGTAACGGTTGAAGAGCGGGATGTGCTCGCGGTAGAGCTTGAGCTTGTTCAGGCTCTGCGGCATCACCTGGGTCATGAACTGACTCGCCTTCTCGTAGAGCTCGGCGTCGTCGATGATGACCTCGGCGATGTCGTTGCGCAGGTAGTCGCGCAAGGCGCGGATGATGACGTTGCTCTCCTGATAGATCAGGAAGGGGGCGGGGCGCTCTGCCGCCGCCTTGCTGATCGCCTCCCACAGCGTCTTGAGGTATTCGAGGTCCCAGGAGAGTTCCTCGGCCGAGCGGCCGACGCCCGCGGTGCGGACGATGACGCCCATGCCCTCGGGGACTTCGATCTGGGCGAGCGCCTCGCGGATCTCGCTGCGGTCCTCGCCCTCGATGCGACGCGAGACGCCGCCCGCGCGCGGATTGTTCGGCATCAGGACGAGATAGCGCCCGGCGAGGCTTACGAAGGTGGTCAGCGCCGCGCCCTTGGTACCGCGCTCCTCTTTCTCGACCTGGACGATGACCTCGGTGCCCTCGCGGATCGCCTCTTTCGGGGGCAAGGGGTTGCCGTCCTCGCCTTTCGCGAAATATTCACGGGCGATTTCCTTGAGCGGCAGAAAGCCGTGACGTTCGGAGCCGAAGTTGACGAAGGCAGCCTCGAGGCTCGGCTCGAAGCGCGTGATCACGCCCTTGTAGACGTTAGACTTCTTCTGCTCGCGTGAAGGGACCTCGATGTCCAGGTCGTAGAGACGCTGGCCATCGACCAGCGCGACGCGCAGCTCTTCCGGCTGCGTCGCATTGATGAGCATTCTTTTCATGGGAATCGTTCCGGTTGATTCGTCCCGGCACACCAGTGAGCGGGAGGCCGCCGACGGTCGCTGCCGCGCGCAACACGATGCGTGCATACAGCAGACAGCCCAATGCAGTTGCCATGAGGCTACCCGAGGGGAGTGCGGAAACGAGGTTGTTCACAAGATCGCTCAAAGCGGGTTCCTTTGGAGCGGTGATCCGATGCCTCGAGGGGGTTGCCTCCAGGCGGGAATCCAGGTTTGCCACGCCGGGCCGTCCCGGTGCGCGTCCGGCGCATCATAACAAAAATGTGACGGATATGGGATTCTCCCTTGATTTATCGGAGAATTCGTTTGCTGGCGCGACGCCGGTCCACTCCCACTGCCGATGGTGCTCATGAATCCACAGCTGTCTGTCAATGTTCGCACCCTGGGCCGTACGGGTCTTGAGGTACCGGAAATCGGCCTGGGCTGCGCCAGCTACTGGGCCCAGCAGTATTTTCCCGAACGGCGCGCCAGGGCGGTCCTGGAAACCGCGTTGGCATGCGGTATCCGCGTGTTCGATACCGGTTCATCGTACGGTGGAGGAAATGCCGAGGGTCGTCTGGGACGGTTGTTGCGAGAGATCGGTGCCGATCCCGATTCCCTGCTGATCGCTACCAAGGCGGGTACCGTGATCTCCGCGGAAGGCCGTCTGCTGAAGGATTTCTCGCCGTCGGGCATTACCCGTTCCGTGGAACGAAGCCTCGTCGCGCTCGGGCTCGAACGGCTGCCGCTGCTCCAGCTTCATGGGCCTGAGCCGACGCATCTGACCGACGAGCTGCTCGCCTGTCTGGAGCGATTGCGGGCCGAAGGCAAACTGCGGCTCCTGGGTGTGAACGCCTTCGCGCCGGGGATCCGGGGCGCGACGGCACTGGATGTGTTCGACGTGGTGATGCCGTTCTACAGCGTGGCCGAACCGGGAGGCGCGGCGCTGGTGGATGCCGCGGCCGGGGCAGGCAAGGGGGTATTGGTGGCCGGTCCGCTGGCGCGAATGGTCTTTGCGCCACCGATCGAATGGCTGTGGCGCCCCCAGGGTATCTGGTATCTGGCCCGTGCCGTGCGGCATGGTATCGGGCCGTTGCTCCGGGGTATCCGTCTGCGTTCCGCATTGAAATATCCGGGATGGTCCCCCGCACAACTGGCCATGGCCTGGGTCCTCGCGCATCCGGGGGTTTCCTGTGCCGTTTTCGGCACGACCGACCCCGCGCACCTGCGTGAGGTCTGCGCGGCGTCGGGAAGGGCCTTGCCGCCGGAGGTGCGCGAGGCGATCGCTGCGGTCAACGGCTGCGGATGACGGGGATCATCTCTTCATGTCACGTGAAATCAAGGCACAAGGCGCGGGCGTCCGCATCGTCGAGATCGGCCCCGAGGGGGACGGTCAGCGCGTGGACAACTACCTGCTGAAGGTCCTCAAGGGGGTGCCCAGAAGCCGGATCTACCGGCTGCTGCGCACCGGCGAGGTGCGTGTGAATGGTGGCCGGGCCAAGCCCGAGCGGAAGCTGGCGACCGGCGACCGGCTGCGGGTGCCGCCGGTGCGCATGGCCGAGGTCGAGGCCGCGCCCACGATTTCCGCCTCGCTGGCTGGCCGCATCGCGGCTGCCGAACTCCACGAAGACGAAAACCTGCTCATCCTCGACAAGCCGGCAGGTATCCCGGTCCACGGTGGGAGCGGGGTGAGGCTCGGACTCATCGAGGCCCTGCGGCAGATGCGCCCGAATGCCCCCTTCCTCGAACTCGCCCATCGGCTCGACCGCGAGACGAGCGGCTGCCTCGTGATCGCCAAGACACGCGCGGCGCTCGCTGCCTTCCACGATGCGCTGCGCGGGGGGCGGGTCGAAAAGCGCTATCTCGCCCTGCTCGCGGGGCCATGGAAGGGCGGCCCGCGCCGGGTCACGGCCGCGTTGCTGCGCACCAGTCAGCGCGAGGGACGGGGCGGAGTCGCGGTGGATGAAGACGAGGGGCGGGAGGCCGACAGCCTTTTCCGGCCCCTGCAACGCTTTACCGAGGCGACCCTCGCCGAGGTCGAGATCGGCACCGGACGGACCCACCAGATTCGCGTCCACGCCGCGCACATCGGCCATCCGGTGGCCGGTGACCGGCGCTACGGCGACTTCGAGTTCAACCGCCGCCTCGGCCTGAAACGGCTATTCCTCCATGCCCATGCGCTTGAATTCGATCTCCCCGGCCGCCATTACGCCGTCGAGGCGC
>CAKZVG010000571.1 GCA_937921835.1 uncultured Bryobacteraceae bacterium
AGGCCGCTGTCAGGAGCCGGCGTGGCTGGCGAAGACTTCATCCGCGATCCGGGCGGCGAGGCTCTCAATCGCCTCGCCGACGGCCGGCGCCGGCGGCGCGCCAAGCTCGAACTGCGCCGCCTCGATCCCGTAGATCCTGAGCGATCGCGGCAGGCGCTCCAGGATGCGCCCCAACTCGACCGCCTCGGCGACGCCGAAGTTGTGCGTCGAGCAGCGGAATGCGCCGCGCGGAATGCGTTCGTTCAGGGCGTCCCAGCAGAAAACCGTGCCCGGCTCGGCGCCGGTGAGCACCGCATCCACCAGTATCACATCTCCGGCGCCGCTCCAGAGGTCGAGCAGCGAGACGCCTTCGCCGCGCATTTCGGCGGTGCGGAGGCCGAGTTCCCGAAGGCGGCGGACCACCAGCAGCCCGGCGGCGTCGTCCCCCCGGCGCTCGTTTCCACAGCCGATCACCAGGGGCGGCACTTACTCCCTCTCCACGGTCATTCGCAGGAAGTGCGTGGCGCAGGAGATGCAGGGATCGTAGTTGCGGATCGCCTGCTCGCACTTCCAGGTGACTTCCTCAAGGGGAAGATGGAGGATCCCGGGGATGAAGCTCCACAGGTCGTCCTCGATGCGCCGCTGGTTCTGCGACGTGGGCGGCACGATCTTGGCCGCAAGGATCAATCCGCGGTCGTCTAGGATGTAGCGGTGGTAGAGCAGCCCGCGCGGCGCTTCGGTGGCCGCCTGGCCCGTGCCCGCGCGCGGCGTGAACTCGACCCGCGGCTCGGCCGGCGGCTCGTAGGCGTCGATAATCCGCAGCGCCTCCTCGCAGGCGAAAATGGTTTCGATCGCGCGCACCACGATGCTCTTGAACGGGTTGAGGCAGGGAGGCGCAACTCCCAGTTCGCGGGCGGCCGCCGCGGCAACCGGCGTCAGCTTGTCAAAATTCAGGTTGTAGCGCGCCAACGGACCTACCAGGTAGGAGCCGCGCTCGCGCAATTGCGAGTGCAGCGCGTTGGAGTGCTTGACGTGCTGCTCGACGAAGGTGTCCTCGTATTCGGCGGCGTCGATGTCCAGGCCTTTGTTCGAAACCAGGCGGCCTTCGTTGAGCGGGTACTCGTCCGGGTGCGACAGCGCGACGAACTCGTAGTCCTGTTCAAAGTCCGGGAACTCGAAGGTGGCGGTCAGTCTTGCCAGCGCGACCGAGGATTCGAGCGCCCACTGGAGATCGTCCTTGAGAGCGCGGAGTTGCGCCTTGCGCGGAACCTTGTAGAAGCCGCCCGGGCAGACCGACACGGGATGAATCTCCCTGCCGCCCAGCACGGTCATGATGTCGTTGCCGGTCTTTTTCAGGCGCAGCGCCATCTCGACGGCCGGCTTGTGCTCGCGGGCCATTTCGAGCACGTCCTGGCAGCCCAGGAAGTCCGGCGCGTGCAGCATGGTGACGTGCAGCACGTGGCTCTCGATCCATTCCCCCGCGTAGAACAGACGCCGCAGCAGACGCACCGCGGGGTCGATGGCGATGCCGAGGGCGCGTTCCAGGGCGTGCACCGAGGACATCTGATAGGCAACGGGGCAGATGCCGCAGATGCGCGCCGTGATGTCGGGGGCTTCGTTGAGATGGCGCCCGCGCAGGAAGGCTTCGAAAAAGCGGGGCGGCTCGAAGATCTTGAACTTGACATCCTGGACGCGGTCGCCCTTCAGCTTCACGTGCAGCGCGCCCTCGCCCTCGACGCGCGCCAGGTAGTCGACCTTGATGCTGGTGGCGCCTTTGGCGCTGCTGGTTGCGGTGGTCATTTCCGGTCCCTCTCTTCGCTCACCTGGCGGAACTGCCAGGACCAGGCGCTGAAGCTCCGGAACGCGCGCTGGATCGCGCCCTCGGTCAGCCCCAGGCGGCGCATCTGCTCGGCCACCGCGCCGGCGTTGGGGCTTTCCATCGGGCCGAAGCAGCCGTAGCAGCCGCGGCCGTAGGAAGGGCAGATGGCGCCGCAGCCCGCCTGCACCGCCGGTCCCAGGCAGGCGGCGCCGCGCGCCACCGCGATGCACACGTTGCCAGTGCGCTTGCACTCCATGCAGACGCTGTAGGTAGGAATGTTGGGCTTGCGCCCGGCCAGCAGCGCACTCAGGACCTCGACCAACTGGAGCTTGTTGATGGGGCAGCCGCGCAGCTCGAAATCGACCGGCACGTGCTCGGCGATGGGGGTGGACATCTTGAGCGTGCTGATGAAGTCGGGCCGGGCGTACACGCAGCGCACGTACTCGTTGACGTCGCGCCAGTTGCGCAGGCTCTGGATGCCGCCCGAAGTGGCGCAGGCGCCGATCGTCACCAGCGTGCGGCACTGCCGCCGCACCGCCTGGATGCGTTCGGCGTCGTGGTGGGTGGTGATGGAGCCCTCCACCAGCCCGATGTCGTAAGGCCCCTTGAGCATGATGCGCGTGGCTTCCGGGAAGTACACGATGTCCACCGCCGCCGCCACCGCCAGCAGGTGCTCCTCGGCGTCCAGCAGGCTGAGCTGGCAGCCGTCGCAGGAGGCGAACTTGAAGACGGCGACCTTCGGCCGCGCCTTGCCGTTGCCGTTAGAGCTCATACTTATCCATCCAGGGCCGCATCTCGCGGAAGGGGAAAATGGGGCCGTCCTTGCAAATGAAGTGGGGTCCCAACTGGCAGTGCCCGCAGAAGCCCACCCCGCACTTCATGTTACGTTCCATCGAGATGTGAATGTCCGTATCCGCCACGCCGCGGGTCTCCAGTTCGCGGACCACATAGCGCATCATGATCTCGGGTCCGCAGATGAAAGCCGACGTCTGGCGGGGCTGAAGCCGCAGATAACGGAACAGGGTGGTGACGACGCCCACGTGGCCGCGCCAGCTCACGCCGCCATAATCCACGGTCTGGAGGATCTGCGTATCGGGCAGGTAGCTCCAGGCGGCCAGTTCCTTCTTGTAGAGCATGTCGCGCGGGCTGCGCGCGCCGTAGAGCAGGATGAGGCGGTTGTAGTCGCCCCGATGGCGCAGGATCGAATAAATGGCCGGCCGCAGAGGCGCCAGTCCGATGCCGCCGGCGATGATGACCACGTCCTTGCCGCGCGCCGAAGTCAACGGCCAGGACGTGCCGAACGGGCCGCGCACGCCGATGGCCTCCTCCGGCTTGCGGGTCACCAGCGCATAGGTGGCCTGGCCGACCGACCGGACCGTGTAGGTCAGCCGGTCCGGCCGTTCCGGGTCGCCGCTGATCGAGATGGGGAGTTCGCCCACCCCGAACACGTACAGCATGCTGAACTGGCCGGGGGCGAAGCGGGCCAGAGCGCGGCCGTTCATGGCCTCCAGTTGCAGCGTGAACGTGTCGTGGGTTTCCTTCTCCACCTTGGCCACGCGCGCCGGGACGGTCTCCATCGCCCTGGAGGCGGGAAGCGCCATTCCGGCCGGAACTGCCGTCGTCGCGGGCGTCATGACGCGCGGGGTCCTCCCGGCCGGTACACGTCGAGAAGCTGCATGCGGGTGGCTTGCAGCCGCTCGGCCACGATGCCGAGCATGCGGCGCATCAGCGCGTAGCCGAACGAACAGTCGGACTCGCAAGCCTCGAGCATCCGCGCGCCGTCAAAGGCCAAGGCCTTCACCGGCTCGAGCGTGCGCGCCTGGAACTGCTTCCGCACCGGGTGGAGCACGCTGCTCCAGCCCAGCTCGTCGCCGGCCTGAAGCGTCTGGATGCGCAGCGTCCGTCCCGCCGCCCGGGTTTCCAGCGCGACCTTGCCGTCCAGCAGCAGATAGAAGAAGCTGGATTCGTCTCCCTCCCGGAAAACCGTCTGATCGGCCTCAAAGCTGACCTGGGAGGCCATCCCGGCCAGCTTCTCGATGTGTTCCGGGCGGAAATCCTCCAGGAACGGATGGGCTTTCAGTACCTCGACCAGCCGTTTCGGATCCATGTGCCGTCTCCTTTGCGCTCTAAAGCTTGGCCGCCGGGCGAAGGGCGGCCAGCTCTTCGGTTACGTCGATCCCCGCCGGGCACCAGGTGATGCAGCGGCCGCAGCCCACGCAGCCGGACGATCCGAACTGGTCCCACCAGGCGGC
>CAKZVG010000572.1 GCA_937921835.1 uncultured Bryobacteraceae bacterium
GTCTTGTCTGCCGCTGGCAGGGCAGACCACTTCGGGCGCCATCGTAGGGACGGTTGCCGACAGCAGCGGCAGCGTGATTCCCGGCGCGCGGATCGCGGCCGTGCTGGACGCTACCGGCGCACGCCGCGAAACCACCACCGACGCCGCCGGTAATTTCGTCTTCAGCGCCATGGCGCCGGGCGTCTACACGCTGACCATCGAGCAGGCGGGCTTCAAGAAGTTTGAAAAGAAGCAGGTGAATCTTCCGCCCAACGAGCGGCTCTCGGTGGGCCAGCTTCAGCTTGAAGTCGGCGCGCTGACCGAGACGATTTCCGTCACCGCCGAAGGGGCGGTGGTGCAGACGGCCAGCGCCGAGCGCTCGGGCCTCATCTCCAGCGCGCAGGTGCAGAACCTCACCGTGATCAACCGCGATTTCTCGGCCCTGGTGCAGCTTCTGCCGGGCGTGGTGGCCACGCCGCGCGGCGAGACGGTGGGTTTCGGCGGCAACGCTACCTTTAACGTCCAGGGCGGCCGCAACACGGCCAACAACATCACCATCGACGGCGTGCCCAGCAACGACCTGGGGAACTTCTTCTCCGTCACCAGCTTCGTCTCCATGGATTCGGTGAGCGAGGTGAAGATCCTGGTGTCGGGCTTCCAGGCCGAATTCGGCCGTAAGCCGGGCGCTTCGATTCAGGCGGTCACCAAGAGCGGCTCGCAGGAGTTCCATGGCACGGCGTATTGGTACAAGCGGCACGAGATGTTCAACGCCAACAACTTTTTCAACAATCGCAATGGCGTTCCCGAGGCGCGCTACCGCTACACCACGGCGGGCTACAACCTGGGTGGACCAGTGTACATTCCCGGCAAATTCAATCGCGACAAGAACAAGGTCTTCTTTTTCTTTTCGCAGGAGTTCCTGCGCGAGAAGCGGCCCCAGCCCATCCGCCAGCTCACCACCGTCACCGAACTGGAACGCCGCGGGGACTACAGCCGCAGCCTGGACACCAACGGCGCGCTCATCCCGGTGCGCGACCCGCTGAACCGCAACCAGCAGTTTCCGGGCAACGTCGTGCCGGCCAGCCGGATCGACCGCAACGGCCAGGCGTATCTGAACCTGCTGCCGCTGCCCAACTTCTTCGACGTCGGGCTGTCGGCGCGCCGCTACAACTTCCAGGTGCAGGAGGCGCTCGACGCGCCCAAGCACGTGGAACTCGTCCGCACCGACTTCAATCTGAATTCCAGCACGACCATGTACTTCCGCTACAACCAGTGGTGGGAGGATATCCGCGGCTTCGCCGTTCCCGGCGGAAACTCCAACTGGGGCTGGCTGCCGAGCACCTATCTGAACACCGCGCGCACGGCGCTGCTGTCGGCCACGCGGATCCTGGGGCCGAGGTCGGTGCTCGAAGTCTCGATGGGCGTCAACCGCGGCACCGAAGACGCCACCGCGAAAGAAGAGGACATCAACCGGCTGCGCCGGGACCGCGCCGGCTTTGGCATCCGGCAGTTCTATCCGGTGAACAACCCGCTGAACCTGGTTCCACAGGCGCAGTTCGGCGGGCTTACGCAGCCCATCGAGACCGCCTTTGAGAACCGCTTTCCGCTGCGCGGCACCGATACGCTATTCACCCTGAACACGATCCTGACCCGCTCGCAGGGGCCGCACACGCTCAAGTTCGGGCTGTGGGGCGAGAAGGCCTACAACAACGAAGGCGAGGACGGCGTCTTCACCGGGCGCTTCAATTTCGGCCGCAACGTGAATAATCCGCTGGACACCAACCACCCCTTCGCCAACGCGCTGGTGGGCCACTTCACCACTTACACGGAATCCACCACCCGGCCGAGCGAGATGAGCCGCTCGATGCTGTGGGAGTGGTTTTTGCAGGACAACTGGAAGGCCCACTCGCGGCTCACACTCGACTTCGGTGTGCGCTTCACCTGGGCGCAGCCCTACCGCAGCGCCCTGCGAGCCGAGGCGGGCTTCGTTCCCGAACTGTGGGATCCGGCGCGGGCGGTGCGGCTCATCGAGCCTTACCGGCAGGGGAACCTCCGCGTCGGCCGGCACCCGGTGACGGGCGCGATCTACCCCGCCGCCGCCATCGGAGCGCTCGCCGCCGGGGTCGGCAATCCCATCAACGGAACCGGCGTGGTGCGTGACGGTTACCAGCCCGGCCTGCGCGAGAACTCGGGCCTGAAGACCGCGCCGCGCTTCGGGATCTCCTGGGATCCGTTCGGCAATGGGCGGACCGCCTTCCGCGCCGGCGCCGGGATCTTTTTTGAGGGTAGGGAACAGGGCAACCGGTCGTTCGGCGTGTGGAGGAACCCGCCCACACGCAGCGACCCCGTCATCTACTACGGAACGCTCGGCACGCTGCTTGACAGCACCGGGGTGCAATTCCCCTCGGCGACCACCGGATTCACGCGCACATGGCCGATGCAGCGAACCTATCAGATGAATGCGGGCATCCAGCAGAACGTCGGGTTCGGCACGGTGGTGGACGTTTCCTATGTCGGGACGCTGGGGCGCTATCTCATGCAGGGGCGGAATCTGAACTCGATACCTTTCGGCTCCAACTTCCGGCCCGAGAACCGCGACCTGACGACCGCCGCCAGCCCGCTGCCGGCTTCGTTCCTGCGGCCCTTCATCGGCTATAACGACATAACCCTGTACACCTGGGACGGCAACTCCAGCTACCACTCGCTTCAGGCGCAGGCCAACCGCCGCTTCGCGCGCGGACTCCAGTTCGGCGCTTCCTGGACCTGGTCGAAGGCCATGGCCTATGGCGACACCAACGCGCAGGTGATTAGCACGCTGGTCAGCCCGCGGGTCTGGAACTATGGCCTGGCGGGGTTCGACCGTACGCACGTCTTCACCCTCAACTGGATCTACGATATTCCCGGCCTGAGCCGCTATGGAGGCGGGGCCATCGCGCGCCAGGCCTTCGACGGCTGGCAGGTTTCCGGCATCGCGAGCTTCCAGAGCGGCGCGCCGCTCGGCATCGGTCTGGGGTTCATCAACGCGGTCGATATCACCGGATCGCCCACCGACGGCGCGCGCGTGGAGGTCATCGCCGACCCGCGGCTCCCCAAGAGCCAACGGACGTTCTCGCGAAACTTCAACACCGATGCTTTCCGGGCGCCCGCGGTGGGAACCTTCGGCAACGCCCCGCGCCTGTTCGTGCGCGGTCCCGGCATCAACAACTGGGATATCTCCCTGTTCAAGAATTTCCACCTGCCGGGCGAGCGAGTGAAGTTGCAGTTCCGCGGCGAGGCCTACAACGCGTTCAACCATACCCAGTTCGACGGGCTCGACACGGCTACCCGCTTCGACGCGCGGGGCGTGCAGGCCAACCCGCGCTTCGGCGAGTTCACCAGCGCGCGCGCCTCGCGCCGGATTCAGTTGGCGCTGCGGCTGAGCTTCTAGGAAACACGCGCGGCCGGGGTGCGGCGCGGCCGGTTCCTTCGCCGTTGACGGAGCGTGCCGTACCCTGTGCGCCTCCGAACGAGGTGATCGCTTCCCGCGGAGAGCCGGCCCAGGTCCGGCCTGCGATAGAATGAAGGAACCAGGGGCGTGTAGCTCATCTGGATAGAGCACCGGCCTTCTAAGCCGGGGGTAGCTGGTTCGAGTCCAGCCACGCCTGCCAGCCGTTTCTTTCACGCCCTACGCTCCGGCAAGGCACGGCCAGCGGCATCCAGACACACTCATATCCCACCCCTTGCGAGCCGGGCGGCTGATATCTAGAATGTAGTTACCCGTGAAGAAAATCCGCATTCCCGACAACCTGACCACGCTGGCCTATAAGACCATCCGGAACTACATCTGGGAGGGGAGGATGGACGAGGGGAGCCGGCTGACCGAGGAGTTCCTCTCGCGCCAGCTTGGCATCAGCAAGTCGCCCATCCGGGAAGCGTTGAACCGGCTGGAGAGCGAAGGGTTGATCCACATCGAGCCGCGGCGCGGCGCTTACCTGCGCACGTTCTCGATCAAGGAGGTCGAGGATATCTACGACTTGCGCGAGGCGCTCGAAGCGCATGCCGTGGCGCGAGCCGCGATTACGGCTGAACTGGTGGAGGACCTGGCACGGAGCGTCGAGCGCTCGCGGCGCTTCCTGGAGACCAACGACAAGCTGCACTACATCGGCGAGGACGTCAGTTTTCACGCCCGGCTGGCGCGCGCAACCGGCAACGAGAGGCTGGTGAAGACGCTCGAGAACCTTCAGCAGCAGGTCTGGCTGTTCCGCCGCAAGACGTACGACCTGTCGCGCTCGAACGCCGTCGAATCGCACTCGGCGATCGCGGCCGCCATCGCACGGCACGACAAAGCGGCGGCGGAACGCCTCATGCGCGAACACATTTCCGGGGTCTGCGCGAAGCTGGTCGCGCACTTGAAGGAACAGCGCCGCCGGTCCGAGGCCGAAGCCTCGGATCTTGTCGCGGCGGGCTGAGGCGTCGGCTCCGCCCGCCGGATGCGGAAACCGCGCCTCAGGCGCTGCGGTAGAGCTTGGTCAGCACGAACTCGCGGTGGCCGAGCGCTTCGGCGCAGCTCAGGCGGCCATTGCACACGCGGATCATCATGTCCCACAGACGGTCACCCGCCTGGTCGAGCGTGTACTCGCGTTGCAGCAGCCCCGAGATGTCCACGTCGATGTGCTCGCTCATGGTGCGCGCCGTGTGAGGATTGCCGGTGATCTTGATTACGGGCTCGATGGGGTTGCCGACGATGTTGCCCTGGCCAGTGGGGAAGAGATGGACCACGGCGCCCGAGGCGGCCCACAGGGTAACGGCTTCGGCCGCGGCCGAAGAGGTGTCCATGAACCATAGTCCGGGCCCTTTCGGCGCCTCGGCGGGTTCCAGGCAGCCGACGTAGCGGCACTTACGGCCGATCTTCTGGAGATTGCCGAGCGCCTTTTCCTCGATGGTCGTGAGACCGCCGCGGATGTTGCCCTTGGTGGGCTGCGAGCCTAGCAGGTCGGCGCCCTGTGAAACGATGAAGTCGTTGTAGTCCTTGAACATCCGCAAGAACTGCGCGGCCACTTCGGGGGTGGCGGCGCGCGCGGCGCAGATATCCTCGGCGCCGGTGAGTTCGGAGGTTTCGCCGAAACTCATGGTGGCGCCCAGCGGCTCGAGAGCGTCGAGGACGTTGCCGACCGTGGGACAGGACGCCAGGCCGGTGGTGGTGTCCGACTCGCCGCACTTGGCCGAGACGTACAACTCCTTGACGTGGCACTCCTCGCGCCGCAGTTCGCTGGCGTCCTGAAGGAAGTGCATGGCCGTGCGCGAAGCCGCTTCGATGGTCTTGAAGTCGCCGTTGCGCTCGATGGAGAAATCCGCCACGGGCTTTCCCGTCGCGGCGATGCCGCCGGCGATCTTCCGCGTCCACTCGGGCTCGATGCCGATCACCACGCAGGCGGCCACATTGGGGTTGGCGCCGGTTCCGATCATGGTGCGGAAGAAAAGCTCCAGGTCAGCGCCGAATTGGAGGCGCCCGTAGGCATGCGGCAGCGCCAGGGTTCCTTTCACATTGGCGGCCACGGCCTCGCAGGCGGCGTTGGAGATGTCGTCCACGGGCAGAATCGCCACGTGGTTGCGGATACCCACCCGGCCGTTCTCGCGTCTATATCCGAAAAACGTCTGTTGTCTCATTGGCTCACCATCTCGCGGTCTTCAGGTTGTGGGTATGAACGTGCTCGCCCGGCGCAATGCCGGTGGTGGCGTCGCCGATGGGCACGTTGTACTTGATCACTTTCTCGCCCGCCTCAATGGCCTTCATCGCGATCTTGTGCCCCAGCGGGATGTCCTGGAGCGCGGATGCTTCGAGCGTCTCGTCCGTCTCCATGTTCCAGCCGGTGAGTTTCTGGCCCTTGGCGCCGTCCGTCACCATGACGCCAACCGTGTCCTGCTTTCCATGAACAATGAAATGAATCATCGGATCTCCCGTAGGTTCGCTAAACCGAGAATGCTTTGCGGATCGCCTCGCGCCCGTCGCGGATCCAGGCATCCGCGGCCGCAGTGTCGGCGGTGCGCAACTCCGGCTCGTTGATCAACCAGCCGGTCCAATTGAGTTCGCGGATCTGCGCCGCCAGCTTAGCGAGGCTGGGCGCGCCTTGGCCGAGTGGAAGCCTGCCGCCGGCCTGGTCCACGGCGCGGAGGTGAATCGAATCGATGCGGCCGGCATGCCGGTGCAGAAAACGCGCCGGATCGGCGCCCGCCAGGTGTGCATGTCCCACGTCCATGAGGAAAGAGACGAACTCGGGCCGGGTGAGCCGGATGAGTCCCTCCATCTCGGCGGCGCCGGATTCGAACTCCCACTTGTGGTTGTGGTAACTCAGCAGCAGGCCATGCCGGCGGCATTGCTCGCCGGCCTCGTTAAGGAAGGCGGCCTTTTCCCTGAGCCCGGCGCCGTCAAGCCCGGCCTGTGCGCCGCTCACCACGATGCGCTCACCGCCCAGGGCGGCGGTGCGGGCGGCGGCCTCGCGCAATCCCGCCAGGCCAAGATTCATGTTGGTGTGCGGGCCGATGAATGCAATGCCGCCGCGGCGGAGGGCGGCGCGGCACGCATCGGCGTCCCAGCGGACGTTGCGCACGTTGGTTTCAAAGCCCGCGTAGCCGGCGTCCCGGATGCGAACGATCAGCCGCTCCAATTCAGCCAGGTCCGACGGATCCTTGTAAGCGTTCATGTGGCAGCCAATGCGGAGCCCTCCGGTTGCGGCGGGCGCGGCCGCGGCCGTGAGCGCGATGGAGAACGCGCGCCGGGTCAGCATAGTTCTTCCTCCTTACGTCGTAACCGCATCCGCGGTCCCCTGCATGAAGGCCTTCGACTTGTCGCCCACCCAGTAGCGGGCGCCGGCGATGCACCAGAGAAACTGGAGCGGCTCGGCTTGCGAAAACACCGGGTGGTAGTTCAGCACCGGGATCGAAACGATGTCGCCTTCGCCAACCTGCACCACGAAGGAAAGGGTCTCGGGCGATTCGTAGACTTCCATCGCGCCCTGGCCCTTGATAAAGATGTAGACCTCTTCCTGGTCGGTGTGGTTGTGGGGCGGCCAGGAGCGCTGCCACGGTTGAAAGAAGGTGTAGCCGGCTATCAGCTTGTCGGCCGCTTCGCCGGCGTCG
>CAKZVG010000573.1 GCA_937921835.1 uncultured Bryobacteraceae bacterium
CCTCGATCCGCAGCGCGCCCCGCGGCGGCAAGCCTGCCAGCGCCTTCTCGACTTCACCGAGCCGCTGGTCCGGCCACTCGCCGATGAACTTGGTGGTGATGTGCAGGTTCTCCGCCCGGCTCCAGTTTATGCGCGCGGCCGGGCGGAGGGTCCGGATGAGCCTTTCCAGGGACTCGACGATGGCGGGTGGAAGGTCGATGGCGGTGAACAATCGCATGCTGTCGCCCCATAGGAGGCGTGGTAACTTCCTAGCGTAACCGATGGGTGCGCCGGACCGGCCGGGGCGCGGCAGGCGGCCACCCCGCCCATCATAGTAAACTCCGGCTGAGGCGAAGCCACCATGCGTGCCCGGCCTGAACTTGCCATCTTGCCGCGCTCCTTCTATGAGAGACCCACGGCGGAGGTGGCGCGCGATCTGCTGGGCAAAATCCTGGTGCACGGGAGCGTGGGCGGGCGCATCGTCGAGACCGAAGCCTATCTGGGCGCGGACGACCTGGCGGCGCACGCCTCGCGCGGCATCACGCCCCGCACCCGGGTGCTTTTCGGTCCCCCCGGACACGCCTATGTTTACCTGATCTACGGCATGTACGAGTGTCTGAACCTGGTGGCGGAACCGGGCGGCGTTCCGGGCTGCGTGCTCATCCGCGCCGCCGAACCGCTGTGGGGCACCGGGATCATGCGGCGGCGTCGTCCGGCGGCGCGGCGGGTGGAAGATCTGGCTTCGGGGCCGGGCAGGCTCACGCGGGCGTTCGGCATCGGCCGGCGGCTCAACGGCGCCGACGTCACGCGGGGAGAACTCACTGTCCGCCAGCCGGCCGCCGCTGAGCCGTTCGAGACCGGCGCCGGCCCGCGCATCGGCATCCGCAAGTGCGCCGACTGGCCGCTGCGGTTCTTCATCCGGGGCCATCCCTGCGTCAGCCGGTAGCGGCCGGGGCTGGTATCCTGAAAGATTCTATGGCCCGGATTTTTCCCTTCCAACCCTACCGCTACACGGCACGGGCGGGCGCAATCGAGACCCTGGCGACGCAGCCCTACGACAAGATCAGCCACGCGATGCGCGAGCGCTACCTGGCGCTCAGCCCCTTCAACCTGGTGCGCATCATCCTCGGCAAGCCGGAGCCGTCCGACAACGAAACCAGCAACGTCTACACGCGCGCCGCCGCTCTGCTTGGCGAGTGGATTGAAACCGGCATCCTGGCGCGCGACCCCGAGCCGGGTTTCTACGCTTATTTCCAGGAATTCGACGTGCCGGACAGCGGCGAGCGCCTGCTGCGGAAGGGCTTCATCGGCCTGGGGGCGGTAGAGGACTACTCGGCGGGCGTGGTCCACCGGCACGAGCAGACGCTCACCGGTCCCAAGAAAGACCGGATGGAGTTGCTGCGGAGCACCCGGGCGCAGTGCGAACAGATCTTCATGCTGTACCCGGACCCGGAGTGCGCCCTCGACGCTCTGCTCGATGAGGCGGCGGCGGGCGAACCGCTGCTTTCGCTGACCGACGAGTACGGCGCGGTGCACAGCCTGTGGCGGATCGCGGAGCCGGAACGCATCCGGGCAATGCAGGAGCTGATGGCGCCGCACAAACTGCTCATCGCCGACGGGCATCACCGCTATGAAACCGCGTTGGCGTTCCGCGACGCCCACCCGGAGCTGGCGGGCGCGGGCAAGGTCCCCATGACTTTCGTCAACATGCACTCGCCGGGGTTGAAGATCCTGCCCACGCACCGCGTCGTGCACAGCCTGGACGGCTTCGATCCCGGCGAGTGCCTGCGCAAAGCCGGTTCGGCGTTCGCGGTGAGGAACCTGGATTCGATGGAAGCCCTGCGGAACGCCTGGGCGGAGCCCCACCGGGGAATGAGCCGCATCGGGTTCCTCCACGCGGGCGGGCTGCACCTGCTGGAGGCGCGGCGCGAGGCGCGCGAACCCGACGTCACCGTGCTGCACACAAGGCTGCTCGGCGGGGTGTTGGGAATCACGCCCGAGGCGGTGCGCGAGCAACGGAACATCCGCTACGTGCGGGGCATCGAGGCGGCCCTCGAGGATCTGCGGCACGGGCAGGCGCAGGCGGCGTTTCTGCTGGAGGCGCCCGCGGTCGGGGAGGTGGCGGCGATCTCCTTCGGGGGTGGCGTGATGCCGCAGAAATCGACCGATTTCTACCCTAAGCTGCTGTCGGGCCTGACAATTTACAAACTCGACGAGTAGCGCCGCCGCGCCCGGAAAGCGCAACGGCGGGCGGGGTGACGGCATCCAAGAGGAGTAACATGAAAACCTGGGGTCTCGTCTTCCTGCTTTTGCTGATTCTGGCGTGGGCGCCGCTTCCGGCCGCCGATTTCGCCCTGCAAATCGACCGGCTGTCGGACGGATTGAGGCCTCTGACCCGGGGCGATTCGCGCGCCGTCCAGGAAACCATCCAGCTCATCCGGAAGGGGAGCCACGCCGCCGCGCTGGTGCGGCTGACCGAGCTCAACCGCAATAACCCGAGCAATTCGTCGCTGCGAATCCTTACTTCGTATGCAATGCTCCAGCTCGGGAATCTCTTCGGCGCGTTCGAGCAGGCGGAGAAGGCGCATGCCGCGCCCGGCGGAAACAGCTACAAGTGCTGGTTCCTCGCCAAGGTGGCGCTGCTCAACGGCAAGCGCGAGGTGTGCGAGCGGGAACTCGAGCACGTCAGGAAAGTTGGGGATATGACCGCCGAGGTGCGGGCGCTCGAGGCGGAAATGAAGCGCGAGAATCCGTGAAGTCCGGCATGCCTGAAACGTCCGAAGAGCTGAACGCCAGCGCGCAGGAAATCATGAAGCCGCCCCGGAGATGGTCGAGGCGCGCTCTGCTGGGGGGCTTGGGACTGGCCGGTCTGGGAGCCGCCGCCACGGCCGCCTACCGCGCCGCGCCCACCTTCTGGCGGCAGTACATGCGGGAATTCGACCGGCCGATCCTGCCCCCGGAGCACGTGCCGGAGGCGCGCTCATGGCCGGACCGTGGGCTGTTCGCAAGCTGGCTCGGGCATGCCACGGTGTTATTGAAGATCGACGGATTCACGATCCTTACGGACCCGGTATTCAGCGAACGCGCGGGTTTGAATCTGGGTCCCGTGACGTTGGGCGTGAAGCGGCTGGTGGCGCCTCCGCTCGAAATTCCGCAACTGCCCCCGGTCGATCTGGTGCTCCTGTCGCATGCTCACATGGACCATTTCGACATCCCGTCGCTGCGGCGTCTGGAGAGCCGCGCCACCTCCGTCGTCACGGCGCACGAAACTTCCAGCCTGCTGCGCGTGGGGCGCTACCGCGAGGTGACGGAGCTGCGCTGGGACTCGGTGGCGCGCGTTGGACCCGCCGAGGTGCGGGCCTTCGAAGTGAAGCACTGGGGCGCGCGCCTGCGAACCGATACCTACCGCGGCTACAACGGCTACCTGATCCAGGTGGGCCGCTACCGGGTGCTTTTCGGCGGCGACACGGCGGACACGCACACCTTCGCGCGGCTCCGAACTTCGCGGCGGCTGGATCTGGCCATCATGCCCATAGGAGCGTACGATCCGTGGATCCGATACCACTGCACGCCGGAACAGGCCTGGCGCATGGGCAGCGAGGCGGGCGCCGAGTTCTTCCTCCCTATGCATCACCAGACCTTCCAACTCAGCCGGGAGCCGTTTGAGGAACCCATCGAGCGCTTCGTGGCCGCCGCCGGCCCGCACCCGGAGCGCGTCGCGGTGCGGGGAATCGGGCAGACCTTCCGGCTGACGTAGCTGCTGCCGCGTCGCGAGGCCGGTTTAGCCCCGGGGCGGCTTCCCGGGCAGGCGATCGCGGGCGGTCAGTAACGATAGTGGTCGGGCTTGTACGGGCCGTCGGGGGAAATCCCCAAGGAGGCGGCCTGCTTGTCGGTGAGCCGCGTCAGTTTCACGCCGATCTTCTCCAGGTGCAGCCGCGCCACTTCCTCGT
>CAKZVG010000574.1 GCA_937921835.1 uncultured Bryobacteraceae bacterium
AGCGCGACCGCGAAATCGTAGCGCTCCTCGGCCGACTCCGGCTCCGGCTGGGCGGATCGAATTCTATGTTCGCACATCCGCGCGTGCAACCGCGCCGAGTGGGCCATCTCACGGTTGGCGCCCTCCGCCGCCGCCTCGAACAGCGGCTTGGCGCGCCCGAAGTCGCGCGCGTGGAAGGCCAGGATCGCCTCTTCGTAGAGTTGCCGTTGCGACGGCGCGGCGGGCGCCACGGCAGATTCGGCCACCGGCTTCGTGGCCGGCGCCGGACCCGGTCTGGTTGCCTTTCGTGTGCCCATGGCAGGCGTTCGTCTCTTTCCCCGTCAATCTCCTCGCGGCTCCCCCGCGATGCCGGTTCCGGCGGCCCACCCGCGCGGCCGCCCAAACTCCCCGCCGGCCGCGAACGCTCTCCGGAACATGCGCCAATTCTCCGGCGCGGGCGGCGCGGCCGCTCGGAATTCAAGATTATTACCAGATTGACCCGGCCGGGGCAAGAGCCGGCGGGGGGTGGTGGCGGAGCGCGGAAACGGTTTCAGGACTCCTCGGCGTCGTCATCCCGGACCGGCACCGGTTCCAGGTCTTCGGCCTCGAAGACCTGCCCGCAATCTACGCATCGCACGTAGTCAACGCCATCGCGGCGCGCGATCACTTCGGTTCTGGAGTGGTAGCAGGGGGTCTGCATGGAAGTAGCGTAAATAACCCTATTCGAGGGTCTATGTTCGGCGTGTCAAGGGGTCTCGTGGCGCGGTTCGCGCTTCCCTCTTGCGTTTTTCCTTTTCTTCGCCATAATAGAGACATGGCCTTGACCCGACGGCAGAAGGAAGTTCTCGACTTTATCGCCTCGTTCCTCGATCAGAACGGCTACAGCCCCAGCTATGAGGAGATCGCCAAGGGCTTGTCGCTGGCCTCGCTGGCCACCGTGCATAAGCACATCAGCGCGCTCGACGCCAAGCACTACATCCGGCGGTCGGCCAACCGCAGCCGCTCGGTGGAACTCACGCGCAAGCACTTCGAGGAGCAGCAGCGCGCGCGCGGGACGGGAGTTGAGATACCGCTCGCGGGCCGCATCGCCGCCGGAGCGCCGGTGGAATCTGTGGAAGGACGCGAGAGCCTGAAACTGTCCGATATCACCGGAGCGGGGACGGAGACATTCGCGCTCGAAGTGCGCGGCGATTCCATGATCGAGGACCACATTCTGAGTGGCGACTACGTACTGGTCGAGCGAACCAGTAAGGTTCGCGATGGAGAAATTGTGGTGGCGCTGGTTTCCGGCACGGAGACCACTTTGAAACGCTTCTACCGGGAAGGACCGGACATGGCACGGCTCCAGCCGGCCAACGCCGCCATGGAACCGATCCTCGTTCCGCTGGCCAACCTGGAGATTCAGGGCCGGGTTCTGGCGGTGTTGCGGAAGTACCGTTAAGAACCGCTAAGAACGGTCCCGCGCGCCGCGCAGCAAGGCCTCGGCGCGATACCAGTCGTCTTCGGGAGAACCGCCTTCGAAGCCGCGCGCTTCCCAAAAGGAGTACGCCAGACGCGCGATTTCTTCCGGCGAAACGTCACCCGTGCTCTGGGGCGGGTTGCTGGTGCCGACGGCCGCCGCCAGGCTCGAGATGGAGTCGCTGCCGGCCGCAGGGGACGCGGCCGGGTTTCCGTTGCTCTCGTGTGCGGCGGCTCGCGGCTTCCTGGTCCGGGCCTTCACCGGCGCGGCGGACGCCTTCAGCGGCGCGGCCGGGTTCTTGCCGCGTGAATTCCGGACCCTCGGCGGAGGCGTTGCGGCAGCACTCGGACTCCCGGCCGGCGCCGCGGACTGGGTATCGACAGGTTTTTTGCGTGGCATGAATACTCCTTATTTGCCCACTCGAGTGAAGAGTACCTCGATGGTAGCACACCGATAAAACAATTTCAATTAATTCTGTTTTACAATGCCGCTTCAGGGCTTCCGATCCGATTCCGACAGCCGGACCAAAATCTCTCTGGCGATTTCCTGCGCGCTTCCGAAAGCCCGCAGGTATTCCTGAAAACGGCGGTTCATATCGAGTGCTTCCTCGGGGCTCAACGCGGAGCGGATCAGCATGTCGCGCACGTGCACGGGACTCGGCAGGACGGCCTCGCTCGACAGTTCTTCCAGGGCCGACGCCGCATCGTAATGGTACATGGCCGCCTCCTCTGTATGAACGTATTATGCACGATGCGGCGCCCCCAGGACAAGACGCCCGCGGCACAGCCGCCCGCCGGGCCGGCCGGAGGCGTGCCGCGGGACGGGCCCGCGGCTGCGCCTTACTTCTTGCGCTTGCGGTCGCGATATTTCTTCACCGCTTCGCGGACGTCGTTGATCGATTTTCCCTTGCCGTGCATCCACTCGCGCAGCGGCGCGCGCGGGTCCACCTCGGCGGCTTTGAGGCCGAGTTGAGCCAGCAGGAAGTCCTTGGGCACGCCGGTCTTCAGCGCGACCTCGTTGAGCGTCATGTATCCCCGCACCTCGGGTTCTTCGCCGCCATGCGCGGTCTTGCCATCGTTCTTGCCCTGGCCCTGCCCGCTTCCCGGCTGATGCCCGGCCGGCGGCTTGGTTTGCGGGCGGGGCGCGGCCTGGGCCGCCGCGAGCGCGAGGGTTTGCGGAGCTTCGCCCGAGAGGATGCGCTCCACCACATCCCTGGCCCGCTCCGGCTCGAACTCCACTTTGTGCTCGGCGCGGACGCGGTTGATGCGGGTGTTCGGCGAAACGCGCGCCGGCAGGCCCAGCGCGGCGTAGAGGTCGTTCAAAGGGATGCCATAGCCGGAACTGATGTCGTTCAAGCTCATCCAGCCGCGGATCTGGCCCGCGTCCAGCTTGCCGGCGCTGTTGGTGAAGGTGGCCACGGCGGGCTTGGTCTGCCACTTCCCGGCAAGCTGGCTGACAAACACCAGCCCGAACAGACCGCCCACCAGGACCGTGGCGAACACCGGATGCGAGAAGCGCCACTTCCAGCCGCGCATGCTCAGCACCGCGGGACGGGGGCAGTCCACGACGCAATCCATGCACTGATTGCACTCGGCGCTGCGGATCGTGGAGCCGGTCAGGAATTCCACGTGGGCGTGGCACTTCTGGTGGCACAGGTTGCAATCCTTGCAGGTCCGCGCGTCCCGCTGGATTTTGGTCAGCCCCAGTTTGCCGATGATGCCGAGCACCGCTCCGAGCGGGCAGGCGTACTTGCAGAAGAACCTTTCGACGTACAGAGAACCGATCAGCACGACGCCGAGAATCGAGTAGGCCCAGGGAAGTTCGTCCATCCCTTGCCCAAAATGGAAGAACGCCAGGAACGGATCGTAGTCGCGGAAAACCAGGCTGCCGGTGTGCCAGGTGAGCGCGATGATCACCACCAGAACGGCGTACTTCAAGTAGCGCAACGCCCGGTCCGCGGCGCCGCCGGGGTTGTAGCGCTTGCCGAAGATTTTCTTGCCCAGTATTCCCAGCCACTCCTGGAGCGAGCCGAACGGACAGATCCACCCGCAGAAGCCGCGGCTGGCGAAAAGCGTGAGCAGCACCAGGGCGAAGAACAGGATCACCGCCGACATCTCGATGCGCCGCACGAATCCGCCGGTCGTCAGGAACTGATAGAGCGTTTCCAGCCCGCCGAAGGGACAGTAGGCTTCGACTGAGGGCGTTCCCCGCGGGCCGCCTCCCTTGATCTGGTGCTCAATGGCGATGTGCGCCATGAACACAAAGAAAAAGATCATCACCGCGTGCCGCAGCGTTTTCGGAGATTTGTACCAGGGGGCCTTGCGGCGCCATGCTCGATATTGTGCCGACTCATC
>CAKZVG010000575.1 GCA_937921835.1 uncultured Bryobacteraceae bacterium
GGAACACGGGCTCCGGCGACGTGGGCAACCAGGGCATCCACGAAACCGACCTCTGCATGTGGGGTCTGGGCGTCGACACCTTACCTGACCGGATTACCGCCATGGGCGGGAAGTTTCTCTTCGACGACGACAAGGAAACCCCGGAGACGCTGTCGTCAACCTACCTTTACACCCGCGAGAACAAGATGATCGAGTTCGAGGTGCGCCCCTGGACCACGAACCTCGAGGACGGCGCCGGCGTGGGCAACATCTTCTACGGGTCGGAAGGCTATCTGGTGGTGAAGGGCTACGACAGCTACGAGATTTTCCTCGGCCCGAAGCGCGAGAAGGGTCCGGCGCGTAAGGCCGGCGGGGACCACTACGCCAACTTCGTCAAGGCGGTGAAAAGCCGCAAGACCTCGGACCAGAACGGGCCGGTTGAGACCGCGCATCTGTCTTCGGCGCTGGCCCATCTCGGCAATATCGCCTACCGGCTCGGCCGGCAACTCACCTTCGACCCGGTCACGGAACGGTTCCCGGACGACGCGCAAGCCAACGCGATGCTGACGCGCAACTACCGGGCGCCGTTCGTGGTGCCCGAGAAAGTGTAGGCCGGCGCCGCGCTACAGCGGCAGCACTTCTTCCCGCACCGGGTCGAAGCGCAGCCGGCGCTTCTGGACGTAGGACTCCACGCACAGCAGCGACACCTGCGTGGAACGCTGCCCGAAATAGACGTCGCCGTTGGGGCGCCGCCGCGTGCGGCAGCACTCCAGGAAATTGTTGACGTGATCCAGCGTGATATCGCCCCGGCGGCGCTCGCCTTCGGGCTGCGCGCCCTTTTCGGCGGACTGAAACTCGATGCGGTTGCGGTTGACGAACAGGCGGCCTTCGGTGCCGCAGAGCTCGATGCCGTACTCGGGCGGTGACGCCATGCGCGCGCAGCCGAAGGTCACCGTCACTTCACTCGGGTATTCCACCAGGCAGTGCGCGTTGTCGGGCGCGGTGCGGTACTCCTTGTCGAGATAAATGCCGCCCGCGGCCATCACCGCGGTGGGATTGTCGATGCCGAGCATCATGTGCACGGCATCCACCCAATGGGTGAAGAAATCCGTGATGATGCCTCCGTTGAACTCCAGGAAGGCGCGGAAGTTGAAATACATGCGCGGGTTCCATTCGTGCCAGCCCACCGGGCCGAGGAAACGCGCCCAGTCCAGGTTGGAAGGCTTCTCCATCGCGGTCCGCGGCCTTCCGGACAGGCCGCCCGCGGCGCCGTGCCACCAGGTGCGCGCCAGCGTGATCTTGCCCAGTCTGCCGGGCTTGACGAACTCGTCGCGGGCGCGAAGGTAAGGCCAGCCGGAGCGTTGCTGGAGACCCACCTGACAGATGCGTTCGTTGACGCGCGCGGCCTTGACGATGCGCGGCCCTTCCTCGCGCAGGCGCATGAGCGGCTTCTCGACGTAGACGTCCTTGCCCGCCTCCATCGAGTCAATCGCCGTCTGGGCGTGCCAGTGGTCGGGCGTGGCGATGAGTACGGCGTCCAACTCGCGCATCTCGAGGAGCTTGCGATGGTCGGCGAAGCCCTTCGCTCCCGGCGCCCGTTGCTGCGCGGCGTCAACGCGCTGGCCGTAGACGTCGCAAACCGCGGTGACTTGGACGGAGGGCGACTGCTGGAACAGCGACATCACGTGGAGTCCACGGTTACCGGCCCCGATCAGGCCGAGATGCATGCGGTCGTTGGCGCCCGCGACGCGGGAGTGGGATAACGCGGTCGAGTTGCTCATAAGCGGCCCCAAGCAGTATACCCGAAATCTGAGGCACAATAAGAAAGCGATGCGAAACCTCTTTTTTTGCGTACTAACCGCTTTGCTGGCTACAGGGTCCGGCGGCGCGCAAACCGTAACCGGCCGCTACGGGCTGTTCGAGGCCGCCTTTGAGGCCTCGGGCGGCTACGCGAACCCGTATCGCGAAGCGTCGGCCGAGGCCATCGTCCGCCGGCCCGACGGCCGTTCCTGGAACATCCCTCTTTTCTGGGACGGCGGCAAGATCTGGAAGCTGCGCGTCAGTCCGGACACGCTTGGGAAGTGGACTTTCACCGTGAAGTCGGCCGATGGCGGCCTGAATGGCCGCAACGGAGCGTTCACCTGCGCCGAATCCAGGAGCGCCGGCGGGCTGACGACTCTGGCCGGCCGGACAAGCCACTTCGCCCGGCAGAACGGCCAGCCGTTCTGGTTCATGGCCGATACCGCCTGGGGTTATTTCACCGACAGCCCTGAGGACAAGCATCACCGCGCGCAGGCCGAACACTACGCCCGGCGGCGCGCGGCGCAGGGCTTCAACGCCATCCACTCGATGCTCATGAGCGAGCAGGGCGTGGGCAACAACCGCGGGCTGCCGTTCGTCAGCATGGCTGAGGAGACGCTCAATCCGGGCTATTGGCGCGAGGTGGACGAGCGGCTGGAGATCGCCAACCGCCAGGGCTTGACGGTCGGGCTAGCGCTCGCCTGGGGCGACAAGCGCAAGGTGGAGCCATTCGCGTGGCGGATGTTCCCGGACGTCGAGGCCCGCAAGCGCTACGCGCGCTACATCGCCGCCCGCTACAGCGCCTACGACGTCTACTTCATCGTCTCCGGCGAATGGCACGGCGAGGTGCGGACGCGCACCGGCGTCAGCGAGGAGCAGGTTTTCCGTGAGTTCGTCGAGATCGGCAACGCTCTCGACGCCGCCGAACCCCACGGGCGCATGATCACCATCCACCCGATGAGCCGCCACGGAAGCGTGCGCGAGTTCGCGGCCGCGCCCTGGATGTCCTTCGGCGACTATCAGCAGAACTACCGCAACCTGCACGCCACCATTCTGCTCTCGCGCCACCTGCCGGGGCCGGTGGTGAACTCCGAGTACGGCTACTATCTGCGGGACCAGGACGGCGACGGCAAACCGGATAAGGACAACAGCCACAGCGCCGAAGACATGCGCTTTGCGAGTTGGGACATCGTGACCGCGGGCGGCTACCTGGTGAGCGGATTCGGAACGACGTACTTCGCCGGGCACCGCGACCCCGGACCCTTCGACGTGGACGCGGCGAAGAATAAGGACTGGGAGCAGCAGATCGGCTTTATCAAGAAATTCTTCGAAGGACTGGAGTACTGGCGGCTCATTCCGGCCGATCCGCTGCTGCGCTGCGCCGTCCCGCGCGGCGAGGACCGCGGCGGGCGGACGCCGAAATCCAACGTGCATCCGCCGCAAACCACTTACTGGGCGATGGCCGACCCGGGCAGGACCTACGTGCTCTATGTGCGGGGCACCACGGCGCCGGTCGAACTCGACCTCGGCGCGCGCCCGCGGACGTTCCGGGTGCGCCAGTATAACCCGCGCACGGGCGAATACCGCGCGCTCGGCGAGCAGGCGGTCGCGCAGGCCTTCAAGTACCAGGCGCCGGACGAGCAGGACTGGGTGGTGCTGCTGGAGGGAAAATAGGGAGCATGCGCTCCCCTACGGTTCCGGCGACGCTGCTGCTCGCGGTCCTGCACTGCCCGGCGCAGGCGCCGGCGCCGGCACCGGCCTGCCGGCAGTCCCACGAGAAGCTGCACTCGACGCTGTGGGTGCGCACCGCGCCCGAATACCGGGGCGTCGCCGAGCAGAGCTACCGCATCGCGACGGAGCGCCTGGAGGCGGCGCTCAAGAACCGCAAGTGGACCGCCGCCCTCGAGCAGCAGGGGCGCTATGAAAGACTGCCGCCCGCGGTGGTGCTCGACATCGACGAGACGGTGCTCGACAACAGCGGCTACAACGTCCGCGTCATTGCGCTGCAAAAGAGCTGGGACAACCCAACCTGGTTCCGCTGGGTGGAAGAGGCGGGCGCGCCCGCGATTCCCGGCGCGGTGGAGTTCACCCGGTACGCGCGGCGGCGCGGCGTGGAGGTCTTCTTCATCACCAACCGGGAGGCGGAACTCGAAGCCGCCACCCGGCGCAACCTGGAGCAGGCCGGTTTCCCGCTCAACCCGAAGATCGATACGGTGCTCACCAAGGGCGAAAAGCCGGAGTGGACTTCGGATAAGTCCGTCCGGCGGCGGGAGGTGGCCGCGCGCTACCGCATCCTTCTTCTGTGCGGCGACGATTTGGGCGACTTTCTGAGCGGCATCGCGGTTCCGCCGGCGGAACGGCGGGCGCTGGCCGCGCGCTACAGCGCCAACTGGGGAACCAAGTGGATTATCCTGCCGAACGCGCATTACGGCTCGTGGGAAGACGCGCTGTACGGCTTCGACCGTTCGCTTGCGGACAGCGTGATCCTGGAACGCAAGTATGAAGCGCTGGCGCGCGAGTGATGCATCCTCATGGACACAATCGATCTGAACGACGTTCTTGACGCGGGCGATCCCGCGCTGTACGACACGCCCAGCCGCGCGCCGGGGCCGCAAGGCGCGCTTCCCCTTACGCCCGAGTTGCTGCTGCACCGGCCTTCGGGCGACCTCTTCGGCTGGACCATGAACGCGGCCATGGGCTGGGACCCGGCCAGGCTGGGGGGCGGCGAAGTCCTCATTCTCAGCACGCACGGCGGCATCCGCGCCGCGGACGGGACGCCCATCGCGCTCGGCTACCACACCGGGCACTGGGAGGTGGGCCTGCTGATGCAGGCGGCCGCCGAAGAACTGAAGGCGCGGGGCGC
>CAKZVG010000576.1 GCA_937921835.1 uncultured Bryobacteraceae bacterium
GTCGTTCGCGCCCGCGGCGGGACAGGCCCAGTCAGGCGCCGGGTCCGCGGCGGATTTTCTCCCCGCATACGCCAGGCTACAGAACTACCGCTCGCTCAAGCAGTCCAGCCACGACACCACCGGCGGCAATAACGACCGCCACTCGATCAAGCCGGGCCAGACCCAGGAACTGTTCAACCAGCGCGGCCCGGGCATCATCTCGCACATCTGGTTCACGATCGCCGCGCCGAGCCGCAATCACCTCAAGGAATTGGTGCTGCGCGCCTACTGGGACGGCAACGCGAAGCCCAGCGTGGAGACGCCCATCGGCGATTTTTTCGGCCTGAACCTCGGCCAGTACCAGATTTACGAGTCCGCCTACCTGGCCTGCTCGCCGGGCCGTTCGCTCAACTGCTACTTCGCGATGCCCTACCGGGTGAGCGGCCGGATGACGGTCACCAACGAGGGCTCCGAGCCGGTAGGCGCCTTCTATTCCAACATCGACTACATGACGCTTGAGGCCGCGCCGGCCGGCCTGCTCTACTTCCACGCGCAGTACCGGCAGAGCGCGCCCTGCAAAGCTCAGAAGGCCGAGGGCGGCAAGAATCCCGACGGCAAGCTGAACTACGTCATCTGCGAAACGCGCGGGCGCGGCAACCTGATGGGCTGCACGTTGGGCGTGCTGCTAAACGCCGACGGCTGGATGGGCGAGGGCGACGACATGATCTTCATCGACAACGAAACCCGGCCGCTCATCATCGGCACCGGTACGGAAGACTACTTCCTGGGAAGCTGGAACTTTGGCGGGCGCGACGGGGCCGTTCCGTTCGCGCACCAGCAGTACGGCGCGCCCCTGATCGTCATGCCCGAGCGCACCGGAGGCCGTTACTGCTGCTACCGCTTCCACGGCGACAACCCGGTCACCTTCACGCGCTATATGAAACACACTCTCGAACATGGGCACGCCAACGACCGCGGCGACAACTGGTACTCGGTCGGCTACTGGTACCAGGACCAGCCCTACACCGATTTTCCGGCGCTTCCGCCGGTGGCGGAACGCATCCCGCACGTGAAGCTGCCGGGCTGAGGGAGAGTTGTGATGAAGACGCGATTGCCATTAATCGGATTGATTCTGGCGCTGGCCGCTCCGGCCGCCGATGCTCCCGGCTTTGCCTTGTGGACCACGGACGAGCTGAAAACCATGGACCGTAAGCTTGCGCCCAAGGTGAACGCCCAGAAAGTCGCCACCGAAACCTTGGGCAGCTACGGGCAGCACAACGTGATGGTGGTCTACCGCGAGGGCGACGGCGAGGCCGAACTGCACGACAACATGACCGACGTGTTTGTCGTTCAGAGCGGCGCCGGCACGCTGGTGGTGGGCGGCAAGGTGGTGGGCGGCAAATCCACCGGGCCGGGGGAGGTCCGGGGGACCTCGATCGAGGGGGGCGCCAGGCGGAAGCTCGCCCCGGGCGACATCGCCAACATCCCGGCCGGCATGCCGCACCGGGTGCTGGTGGCGCCAGGGCAGAAGATCACCTATCTGATCGTCAAAGTGCGCAAGTAGCGGCGGCATGATCGAGGTTCAGGCCCTGCGCAAGCTGTACGGCCAACTGGCGGCGGTGGACGGCATCTCGTTTACCGCCCGCCCGGGCGAGATCTTCGGGCTGCTCGGTCCCAACGGCGCGGGCAAGACGACCACCATCGGCTGCATCTGTGGCCTGCTGCGCCCGGACGGGGGCGAGGTCCGTGTCAACGGATTCGACGTCGTTTCCGGCGGCGCGCGGGCGCGCGCCTCCCTTGGGGTGGTCCCCCAGGAGATCGCCCTGTACGAAGAGCTCAGCGCGCGGGAAAACCTTGCTTACTGGGGCGGCTTGCACGGACTCCGGGGCGGCCGGCTTCGCGAGCGCATGGATGCGGTGCTGGAGGATGCCGGTCTTGAAGGACGCTCGCGCGAGCCGGTCAGCCGCTTCAGCGGCGGCATGAAGCGGAGACTCAATTTCGCCTGCGGCATCCTTCACCGGCCGAAGGTCCTGTTGCTGGACGAACCCACCGCCGGCGTCGACCCGCAGAGCCGCGTGCGGCTGATCGAGCTGGTGCGCGCCCAGGCGCGCGCGGGGACCTGCGTGCTCTACACGACGCACTACATGGAAGAAGCCGAGACGTTATGCGACCGGCTGGCGATCGTCGATCACGGCCGTCTGCAAGCGCAGGGAACCGTCGAGGAACTGCGCGCCATGCTCGGAGAGCGCGACCTGTTGCGCCTGAGCGGAGTGTTCGACCCGGCGCGCGCCCGCGCGGCGGCCGCGCGCGTGAACGAGGCGGAGTTGCTCAGCGCGGACAGCGGCGCGGTCACGTTGTCGCTGGCGAACGCCTCCACGCGGCTGGCCGAGGTTTTCGCCGCGCTTACGGAGGCGGGCGCGGAGATACGCGGCACCACGCTCACCCGGCCGAACCTGGAGAGCCTCTTCATCAAGCTCACCGGCCGCGAACTGCGGGAGTGACCGGATGCGACTGCTCTGGCTTCACACGGTGAAAGACCTGCGGCGCATCGCGCGTGACCCGGTTCAACTGCTGGTCTGGATCGGCATCCCGGTCTTCATTGCTCTGGCCATGTATACGCTCTTCGGCCGGGGCGAGGTGAAGCCAAGCGGGCTGCTGCTGATCGCCGACGAGGACCGGAGCCTGCTCAGCCGCCTGGCCGTGGGCGCATTCTCGCAAGGTCCGCTGGGGGAGATGTTCCAGGTGGAGCAAGCCGGGCGCGAGGATGGCCGCCGCCGGATGCAGGCGGGCCAGGCCTCCGCCTTGCTGGTCATCCCGCCAGGATTTGGACAGGCGGTGATCGAAGGCGCCCCCACCCGTTTGGAACTGCTCAAGAACCCCTCGCAGCGCATCCTGCCCGAGCTCGCCGCAGAGGCGGTATCGATTCTCGCCGACGGCGCCTTCTACCTTCACATCCTGGCGGGAGACGAGTTGCGCGCGCTGGCCGGGGGCGTTCCCACGGAGGCTTCCGCCG
>CAKZVG010000577.1 GCA_937921835.1 uncultured Bryobacteraceae bacterium
GCCATCGGAAGGCGTGGCGGCAAGATCCGGTTCATCGACGATGACCGCGGCGCGGGCGGGCATCCGCGACGGTTCGATGAGCGCCCCCGCCCGGAACGGGCGCGGCGCCGGCCTGGCCCGGTCCGGAGCGGGGCGTCCGGCTGGCGCGGGAGGCGGCGCGGGAGCCGGCGGCCCCACCAGCATGGAGTCGAGGGCGACCCGCGGCAGCCTCTCGGTGAAGACCAGCGGCAGCAGACACGCCACGCCCACCGCCGCGCACTGCGCAGTTAGCGAAACGGCCATGGTCCACGGCTTACTCACGCCGGACACACTTACACTCACCGACTGTTCGAACATGGTATCCTCCCGCCGGACTTACTTAGTTACGCATCCCGGCCTTCCCCTGCTTAGACGCCGGAGCCGTCCCGTTGTTCCCTCCCCGGGCCGCCACGCGAAAGCGCCGGAGCGCCGCCGGACGCTACAATTGGGGCTGGGAGGGAACACCATGAAGCTTGCTTCGCGCCGCCGCTTTCTCCAGGCCGCGGCCGCGCTTCCGGCCCTCGGATGCGGAGTCCGCAAGAGCGGCAAGCCCACCGATATCCGCGTGGAAGAGGTCCGCTTCGCCTACGAGGACTACCTCTACCGCACGCCGATCAAGTTCGGTGGCACGGAACTGGACCGGGTGACGCTGCTCAACGTGGACTGCGTCGTGCGGACCGCCGCCGGCAAGACGGCCAAGGGCTTCGGCTCGATGCCGCTCGGTAACATCTGGGCGTATCCGTCCAAGACCATGGGGTACGACGGCACGCTGGGCGCGATGAAGGCGCTCGCTGAAAAGGTCGCCGGCATCACCGGCGGTTACAAAGAACTCGGGCACCCGGTGGACATCAACCACGCCCTGGAGCCGGAGTATCTGAAGGCGGCCGCCGAAGTGAGCCGCGAGCGCGCGCTGGCCGAGCCGATTCCCAAGCTCGCCACGCTGGTGGTGGCCAGCCCGTTCGACGCCGCGATTCACGATGCGTTCGGAAAACTGCACGGCGTCAGCGCCTACCATACCTACGGTCCCGAGTTCATGAGCCATGACATCGCTTACTACCTCGGCCGGCCGGAGTTCAAAGGCGAATACCTGGGACAGTACGTCACCAGGGAACCGAAGCCGTGGATGCCGCTCTATCACCTGGTAGGGGCGGTCGATCCCATCACCGAGGCGGACATTCGCAAGCGAGTTGGGGACGGGCTGCCGGAAACGCTGCCGGAATGGATCAACTACAGCGGGCTCACGCACATCAAGATCAAGTTGAACGGCGAGGACCTCAAGTGGGATGTCGGGCGCGTGCTGGCGGTCGACCGCGTATCCGCCGAGACGCAGAAGAAGCGCGGGGTCGAGCAGTGGTACTACTCGCTGGACTTCAACGAGAAGTGCCCCAACGTCTCCTACCTGCTGGAGATGCTGAAGCAGGTGCGGGCGAAAACGCCAGCGGGTTTCGAGCGCATCCAGTACATCGAGCAGCCCACCAAACGCGATTTGAAGGCGGATCGCGAGAACGTGATGCACGAGGCGGCGAAACTGCGGCCGGTGGTGATTGACGAGTCGCTCACCGATCTCGATTCGCTGCTGCTGGCGCGCGAGATGGGCTACACGGGAGCGGCGCTGAAGGCCTGCAAGGGCCAGGCGCAGGCGCTGCTGATGGCCGCGGCCGCGCAGAAATACAAGATGTTCCTGTGCGTGCAGGATCTTACCTGCCCTGGCGCTTCGCTGATTCATTCGGCCGGCATCGCGGCGCACGTGCCCACGGTGGCTGCCATCGAGGCCAACTCCCGGCAGTACTGTCCGGCCGCGAACGCCGAGTGGGAGCCGCGCTTCCCCGGCGTGTTCGATGTCCGCAACGGGCGCGTGAACACCTCGCTGCTGAATGGAAAGGGACTTAGCGCGGTGTGAGCGGAGAAGGCAGCCTCCCCCGGCGGGCCGCCGAAAAATTATCACGGATTTTCCAAACGAAAGGCTTGCATAATCGCACGCCGGAGGCTAAGATCGAATTCGTGCCGGTTCTCCTCCCCGCCGGCTCCGGAAACCATCGATGTCACAGCCTGCTCCAGCCGTCGCATTGTGTGAGACATCTCAGCCCATGCAGCCTCGCATCGACGCCGCCTTTGCCGTGCGCCAGATCGCCCATCATCTGCGGCAGCCCCTCAGCACTATCGAGGCGATCGCGTATTACCTGGAAATCGTGATGCCGCCGGCCGAATCCAAGGCTCGCGAGCAACTGGGCAAACTCCAGCGACTGGTGCAGGAGACCAACTGGATCATATCCGACGCGGTACATTTTTTCCGCGCCTGTCCGCCGCACCCGGAGCGGGTGGATCTCAACGAGATCGTCTGGAACGGGATCGCGGAGCTGTCCGCCGCGGACCCGGGACGGATCGAGTTCGATCTCGAGGACGGCCTGCCGCCGGTCATGCTCGACCCGTCGCAGGCGGTCCACATTGTGCGCAACCTGGTGCACTTCTTCCAGCAGATCATGGACGCCGGATCGAGCATCGCGGTCGCCACCCGGCACTACTCCGGCGAGGTGGTGCTGAGGGTATCGGCGGCGGCGCCCGCGTCAGCGTTCACTCCTGCGAGTCCGACGGCCGGCGGTCGGTGTCAGTGGCGTTCCGTCCCGCGAACTGAACGATCCATCGCAGCAGAGGCGCCGGAAGCGGAGCGCCGCGCGCGGCGCCGAACAGCGGCTTTCCCAGCCATTCGCCGCCGGCTGCATCCCAGCGCACGAAAGCATCCACCCGGTCCATGCGCCGCCGCGCGCTCTCCTTGGGCTCGCCTTCGCCGCCAAGCACCATGAGGTACAGCCCGGGGTCGAGGAAATCGACGATGGCGTTCGATTCGATGATCGCGTTGCGGCCCCGGATCGCCTCGCGGATTGCGCCCGCGGCGGCGGGCAGGTCGCCGGCGGCGGCCTGAACCCAGTAGGCGCGTGCGGCGCCCGCCAGCAGGTAGCGCGACGTGTCGGCGCGGCCGGAGCCGTTGAATTCCTCCGCCATGCTCCAGCCCGCGCCCGAGTGCGGGTGGCTGACCTTCACGGCGGTCCAATGCATTTGCGGGAGGGCGCGCACGATGGCGCACACCAGTTCGGTTTTCCCGGCCTTGCGCCCGCCTCCGCCCACCACCACCGGCAGCGGATTCACCGCCGCTCCAACTCCTCGATCCGCCGCCTGAGAGCGGCCAGCTCGCTGCGCATGGCGGGCAGGCGCGCCAGGTTGGCGAGCTGCTCGAGATGCTCCTTGAGAGGCCGCGCCGGGGTTCCCCAAACCACCTGCCCGCCGCGGACGATTTTCGAACTCAGCACGCCGCAGCCGGAGCCCAACACCGCGCCGGACTCGATGCGGGCCTTGTCGCCGATGCCGACCTGGCCGCCGATGACGGCGTAATCCTCCACCACCACGCCGCCCGAGAACCCGGTCTGCGCCGCTACCACCACGTGCTTGCCGATGCGGCAGTTGTGCGCCACGTGGACCATGTTGTCGAGCTTGGCGCCGTCGCCGATCCAGGTAACGCCCAGCGCGGCGCGGTCAACGCAGGAATTGGCGCCGATCTCGACGTCGTCGCCGATGGCCACGCGTCCCACCTGCGGGAACTTCTCGTACCGGCCGCCGCTCAGCGCGAAGCCGAAACCGTCGGCGCCAATGACGCATCCGGCGTGCAGGATCACCCGGTCGCCCATCTCGACGTCGTCGTACACCGTCACGTTGGGGTAGAGGATGCACTGCTGGCCCACGTGGACGCGGCGCCCGATCGCGCAGCCGCTTCCGATGCGCGTTCCCGCCCCGATGCGCGCTCCCTCTTCGATGCAGGCGAACGCTCCCACCGATACCGCTTCGCCAAGCTGCGCGCCGGGGGAGACGAACGCCGCCGGGTGCACGCCCGGCTCCACCGGCGGCGGCGGCAACAGGCGCGCCACGGCGCGGGCGAAAGCGGCCCGCGGCTCCGCCGAGCGGATCAAAGTGCGGCCGCCGGGATTGTCGAAGTCCGGCGGGACGATCAGACAGCCGGCCGAAGAGCTTTGCGCCTGGCGGAAGGCCTTCGGGTTGTTCACGAAGGACAGGTCGGAACTACCAGCGCTTTCGACCGGGGCCACGCCCGTCAGCCGCTTCTCTCCGTCGCCCTCGTAGGTGCAGGCCAGCCACTCCGCCAGTTCGCGCACACGCATGGATCGTTCCTCCGGCCGCCGCGCACCGGGCGCGGACGCACCCCCACTGAGTATCATACAGACTTATGCCCGCCGATCCATCCGTCGTGGCCGCCCCAACCGCCCGCATCCACCCGGAGGCGCGCCTCGGGCCGGGCACGGTGGTGGGCGACTACTGCGTGATCGAGTCCGACGTGGTGATCGGCGCGCGCTGCCGGCTGGAGCCTTACGTGTACGTGAAACGCTGGACCACGCTGGGCGACGGCAACGAGATTTCGGCGGGCACGGTGCTGGGCACCGATCCACTCGACAAGGCCTTCACCGGGGAGCGCAGTTACCTGCGCATCGGCAATGGGAACCGCATCCGCGAGCACTTCACCATTTCGCGCGGAACACGTCCGGAGACGGCCACCGTGATCGGCGACGGCAACTACATCATGACCTCGGGACACATCGCGCACAACTGCCGCGTCGGGAACGGCACGGTGATCGCGAGCTGCGCCTTGCTGGCGGGCTACGTCGAGGTCGAGGACCAGGCGTTCATCTCGGGCAACGTCGCCATCCACCAGTTCTGCCGGGTTGGACGGCTGGCGATGGTGGCGGGAAACTCCGGCGTCAACACCGACCTGCCGCCCTATTTCACGTATTGCGGGAACCGCGCCGTGCCGCGCGGGCTGAATCTGACCGGGCTGCGGCGCGCGGGACTGGATGCGGCGGAGATCGCTTCGCTCAAGGCCGCTTACCGGCTGCTGTTCCGGAGCGGAGTGAAACTGGCCGAGGCGCTCGAACGGATCGACGCCGGCATCGGCGGCGAACACGCGCGCCATCTGACGGCGTTCATCCGCGCCAGCCGGCGGGGCATCTGCCGCGAGTAACCGCTCGGCGATCCGCTACAATGAAGGGCAGTGGCGCGGTTCCGCGCCGG
>CAKZVG010000578.1 GCA_937921835.1 uncultured Bryobacteraceae bacterium
GCGTGGACACCGAAACCGAACTGCGCGTGCGCGACGCGCTGGCGCGGCTGGTGCAGGGGCGGACCTCGATCATTATCGCCCACCGCCTGTCGACCATCCAGCGCGCCGGCCGCATCTTCGTCATGCACAAAGGCAGGCTGCGCGAGACCGGCACCCACCAGCAGCTTCTGGCGCGCAAGGGCATCTACTGGAAGCTGTACCAGTTGCAGTACCGCGACCAGGAAACGCGCCTCGCGGTCGAACGCGAGCAGCCGCAGTTCACCGACTAGCGCCATGCCGGAAGACGAGCGCAACCGCTGGCGGCAGTTCGGCAGGTACAGCGCGCTGGCGTTCCTGCTGCCCGCCTCCACCTTCACCGGCTACCTGATCGGATGGGTGCTGGACCACGCCTTCGGCACGCGGTTCCTGTCGGTGGTGTTCCTGCTGCTTGGCATCGCGGCCGGCTTCGTCGAGATGATCCGCATGGTGCAGAAGGATTCCGGCCCCCGTGGAGAATGAGAACCTGTTTTTCGAACGGGCCCTGGGCCGCATCAATGCCATCATGATCGCGCTGATGGCGGCCGGCTGCGTGGTGGCGCCGCTCGCCGCCGGATGGCCCGGCCTGGCGGGGTTCTTCCTGGGTTCGGCGGTGTCGTACTTCTACTTCCGCTGGGTCCGCGAAATGGCCGCTGCGCTCGCCCCCGGGGCGCCGCCGCCCCGCAAACGCCTGCTGGTTTTTCTCCTGCTGCGCTACGCGATCTTCGGCGCGGCCGGCTATGTTATAGTCAAATATTTCGGGATCAGCATGTTGGCGGCGCTGGCCGGGGTTTCCGTGGCGGTGGCCGCCATCCTCGCCGAGATCCTGTACGAGTTGATTTATGGCGGAACATGAACTGTGGGTGACCACGCTGTTCAACCAGTACCTGGGCGGCGTGGGACGCTTCTTCCTCGAGCTCGTGGGGCTGCACGCCGAGGATCCGTCCAAGCCCTGGGCGAATTTCGTCACCATGCAAATCGTGGTGGTGGCGCTGGTGGTGGTTTTGTTCGCCATCCTGCGGACCCGGCTTTCCGTGGACCGTCCGGGCGCCGTCCAGCATTTCTTCGAACTGATCTATGGCTTCCTGCGCGGGCAGACGGACGAGGTGGGCATCCATCACGGACACAGGTATCTGGCGTTCTTCGCTTCGCTTTTCTTCTTTATCCTGATTGGCAACCTGCTGGGGCTGGTTCCCACCTTCGAGTCGCCCACCATGTTCCCACCGGTGCCGCTCGGCTGCGCGCTGGCGAGCTTCCTTTACTTCAACATGCAGGGTTTCCGTGAACAGGGCCCCATTGGCTACGCCAGGCATTTCGCCGGCCCCATCTGGTGGCTGGCGTGGCTGATGTTTCCCATCGAGATCATCAGCACCCTCGCCCGGCCGCTTTCGCTCACCATCCGTCTTTACGCCAATACCTTCGCGGGCGAGCAGGTGACCCTGGCCTTTTTGGCCATGGTGCCGCTCGGCATCCCGGTGATCTTTTACGGCCTGCATGTCTTCGTCGCCTTTTTACAAGCCTATATCTTCGTGCTGATGACCATGATTTATGTTCAGGGAGCGGTTTCCCACGAGCACTAATACCGGCTTTATGCGCCTTTCAGTGTGAGCCCGGCTGTAAGAGGATGACGGGAACCACCTCCTGGGGCGAATCTCATACAAGGAGCTACGAATGAAGAACCTGCTGTTGTTGCTGGCGTTGCTGCTGTTCGCCGCGCCGGTATTCGCCCAGGAGGGCGCCGGCGCCGCCGCCACGAACTGGGTGGCGATCACTTCCGGCTTCGCCATGGCGATCGCCTCGGGCCTGTGCGCCTTGGGCCAGGCCAAGGCCGTCGCCGCGGCCTGCGAAGGAATGGCGCGCAACCCGGGCGCTTCGGGCGGCATCCGCTTCGCCCTGATTCTCGGCCTGGCGCTGATCGAGTCCCTCGCGCTTTACACCCTGGTTATTATCCTGCTGAAAGTCAGTTAGTAACACCGGGCCGCTCCTTCGCCGGTTGTGGCCGGGAGCGGCTCCAATCCTGTTATGTTAAAGCTGCAAGGTATCTACCCTCCGATTACGACCCCCTTCGACGCCGAGGGAGCGATTTATAAGGCCAAGCTCAAGCACAACGTGGAGAAGTGGAATCTGACCGGGCTCTCCGGCTATGTCGTCTGCGGCTCCACCGGCGAGAGCGTGTACCTCACCGCGGAGGAGAAACTCCAACTCTGGGAATGGGTGGCTGAATTCGCGGCGCCGGACAAACTGCTCCTGGCCGGCACCGGCATGGAGAGTGTCCGCGAAACCGTCTCGCTCACCAACCAGGCGGCCGCGGCCGGCTACAAGGCGGCCATGGTCCGCACGCCGCACTATTACAAGAACCTACTCAACACCGCTTCCGCGCAGGCGCTCTTCTTCCGCGCCGTGGCCGACCAGTCCCGCATCCCCATCATGATCTACAACTGGCCGCAAGCCACCGGCGTCGACATCCCGCCCGAGGCTGTGGCCGCGCTGAGCGAGCACCCCAATATCATCGCCATAACGGAAAGCTCCGGGAACCTCGAGAAGGTGATGCGGATGCTGCGCGAGGTGAAACCCGGCTTCCAGGTGCTGGTTGGATCGGCGCCCACGCTATGGCCGTCCTTCACCGTCGGCGCGGTGGGTGCGGTGCTGGCGTTCGCCAACGCCGCGCCGTACGCCACCCTCGCCATCTGGGAAGCGCACCGCGCGCGCGAGTCCGAAACCGCCCAGGACTGGCAGGGCCGTATCGCGCACGCCGCGCATCTGGTCACCACGCGGTATGGCGTCCCGGGCCTGAAGTACGCCATGGACCTGAACGGCTACTACGGCGGGCCGCCGCGCCTGCCGCTGATTCCGCCTTCCCCGGAGGCGAAACGCGAAATCGAGGACGCCTTCAAGGACCTCAAAGGCTGACGCCGGAGCCTATAATGCGGTAGGATCCGCATGGCCGGAAGCGAAACCTGCTGGTGCGGCAACCGGGACTTGCTGCCCTTCTCGGAAGCCTACCGGCGCTGCCCCAACTGCGAAAGCCTGCTCGCCGCCCATATGCCGGACGGGGCGTCGTTCCGGGTCACCGACGACGAGCGTGACTTCTACGGCCGGCGTTATTTCGAGGAGTACGCCGCCGCCCGCGGCTTCCCCACCTTGCGCGAGCGCGCCCGCCTCGACCTGGCCGAACGTTGCCTGCACTGGCTGCGCGCGGTGCTTGCCTACCAGCCACCGCCCGCCGCCGCGCTCGACGTCGGCAGCGCGCACGGGGGGTTCGTGGCGCTCCTGCGCTGGGCGGGTTACGACGCCTCCGGACTCGATCTCAGCCCCGCCACCAACGAGTTCGCCCGCGCCGCCTTCGGCGTTCCCGTTCTCACCGGCCCCCTCGAGGAGCAGGACATCGCCCGAAGCAGTCTGGACGTGGTCGCGGCGCTGGACGTGCTCGAGCACCTGCCGGATCCGCTCGGCTTCCTCCGGCGCGTGGCCGCCTTGTTGCGGCCCGGCGGGGTGCTGCTTCTCCAGACCCCGTGCTACCCGGAAGGGGCCTCGCTGGCCGGACTCGAAAGCCGCCAGGACCGGTTTCTCGATCACCTGCACGCCGACGAGCATTTGCATCTGTTCAGCAAGACCGCCGTCGGGAAGCTCTGCGCCGCCGCCGGTCTGCCGCAGGTTGTGTTTCTCGATCCCTTCTTTGCGCACTACGATCTCTTCGCCGCGGCGAGCGCGGGTGAGTTGCGGGAAACCCCGCCCGAAGAAGTCGTGCGGCGCTTGACGGCATCGCCCTGCGGACGTTTGGTCGATGCGCTGCTGCAAAAGGACGACGCGCTGCGTCTGGCCGCTGCCCAACACTCCCGCGAAACCGGGGAACTGCATGCGCGCCTCGAAGCGAGCGAGGCCGACCGCGCCGCGCGCCTCCAGGTCATCGAGGAACAGGGCCGCCGCCTGGGCGCGCTCGAGAAGGAAATCGCCACGCTTCGCGAGCGCCTTGACAAGCTCTCCGCCAGCCGCCTGTACCGGCTCCTGCGCCGGGCCGGTTGGTGGAAGTGGCTGGATCCGGACGCCTGACGCCGCCGGCTTCTACCGTTTGCGGCCGGCCGCAATCAGCGACACCGCCCCCCAAGGACAGAAGCGGTCGAGCCGCCGCCAGAGCCATACCAGCCGATCGAACACCAGCAGTTGAAAGCGGCTGAAGGTGCTGCTTTTGAGAACCATTCCGTTCCAGATCCAAACCGGACGCGTTACGCGATTGAACTCCCGGACTCCCGTGACGTCAAACCCCGCCCGCTCCATCTTCCTGCGCAGTTCCGGCTCCGAGTACCGCCGGTAGTGGCCGAGCACCCGGTCGAGCGATCCGTAGATCGTCTGGCCCTGCGGCACCAGGATGACCGCCACCCCCTCCGGCGCCAGCGCGGAGTGGATGTTCCGCAACGCCGCCACGTCGTCGGCCACGTGCTCCAGGACGTTGAGACACACAACCGAATCCATCTGGCCGGCATAGGGCGCGAAGTCTTCCGGCCGGCTCAAGTCGCAGCGCGCCACCGTGACGTTCGGCCGTCCGTGGAATGCCACCCGGAGCCGCGCCAGGTGCTCTTCGTCGTGGTCCGTGGCGACGTAGCGCTTGCGGCCGGGCGCAAGATAGCGCGTCAGGTTCCCGATGCCGGCTCCGATCTCTAGCACGCTCGCGCCCAGCGCCGGGACCACCTCTCCGGCCATCCAGCGGTTAAAACTCGGCGTGCGGGCCAGCCGGTCGAGGATTCTGGCGCCGGGATCGATGTAGATGTCGCGGGCGAGCCCCCAGCGCAGCACCGAGTAGAACGCCGCCGCGGCGTCGCGCAAACCGATCTTCTTGCCTTCCTCGTAAGTCCGCCCGTAATAGCTGACTGGAACTTCGTACAGACAGGCCTGCCGTTGCGCGAGTTTGATGGTGAGTTCGGGTTCGATGCCGAACCGGTCGCTGCGCAGCGGAATGCTCCGGACCAGCGAGATCCGGAAAGCCTTGTAACAGGTCTCGATGTCGGTGAGATTCAGGTCCGCCACCGCGTTACAGAAAGTGGTGAGGAGTTGGTTCGCCAGCGCATGCCAGAAATAGAGCACGCGCCGTTCCCCGGCCGAGGCGAAGCGCGAGCCGAAGACGGCGTCAGCGCGGCCGGCGAGCAGCGGCGCCAGCAGCTTGGGGTATTCCGCGGGGTCGTACTCCAGGTCGGCGTCCTGAATGATGCCAAACTCGCCCCGGGCGGCCTCGATCGCCGTCCGAACGGCCGCGCCCTTGCCGCGGTTGGACGCATGCCGGAGGAAACGGATGGACTCCGGGTGCCTTGCGGCGAGTTCCTCGACGGTGCAGCGGGTCCGGTCCGTCGAACCGTCGTCCACCACCACCAGTTCCAGGTGGACGCCGGCGGGCAGCGGCGCGCCCAGAACCCGCTGGATCGAGGCGGCAACGAACTCCTCTTCGTTGTAAGCCGGCATCAGAACGCTGACAAGGATCGGTTTCGACATAAATTTGGCCGAGCGGTTCCGGCCGGTGACCGAACAAGAATCTCAGGAGCCGGTTTGGTGACTGAATTACGACTACTATCACATCGGCCCGTCCCGCCGCCGGATTCGGACGAGCCAGGGTGGCGGCGTGGCTGCCAGAGCGCACGACGGAGCCGGCCCGGCCCGGCCAAGGGCGGGCCAGTGGACGCTGCCGCGGACGGATCCGCGGCTTCCTTCAGAAACGGCGTTGCCTCGCCGATGGATTCCCTGGTGACTGGTGTCGCGGTTGTCCGCTCCTGCCACCGAAGCTTCCGGGCGGTTTCCCTGCTGCTGCTGTTGCTAGGTTGTGTGGAACTGGCGGCGGCAGGCCCTCCGGCGCCTCGCTTCGCTGGTGCTGAACTCATCCTGGGATTCGAAGAGGCCGGAGGCCCAACCTCGAGGGGCGCGGTCTACCTGGACCGGAGGCCCGGACGGATTGGCGTCATCGAGCCTGACGGGAGTCTCGATTGCCGCTGGCTTGACCGGAGCCGCGGGCTGCGGGTGCGTCCGCTCGGCGCGCTCGCCGCGGCGGCCCGGGGGGAAGCGCCGCGCGCGCCGCGTCTCCGCGTCTATACCGGTGGGAAGAGCCGCGAGGCGGCTCTTTTCGGCCGGGTGAGGATCCCGGACCTGTACGGCGGAATCGATCTCACGTTCGAGGCGGCCGCGGACGGCGTTCAATACGAATTCACCGTGGCGGCCGGGGCGGATGCGGCCGCCATCCGGCTACAGTTCGAGGAGCAGGAGATCGCCGCCGCTCCGGACGGGAGCCTTCTGCTCGGCCGCGTGGCGCGGGCGTCGCGACCGCAGGCGTTCTACCAGGAGGGAGAGCGGCGGATTCCGGTCCCCGTGGCGTTCCGCCTGGCTGGCAACAGCGCTGGTTTCGAGCTCGAACGGCGTTCGGCGGTGGTCATCGCCTTCGGCCTGCAACTCGGCGGTGGAGGGTGGGACGCGGCGTATGCCGCCGCCACCGATGCGGCCGGAAACCTTTACCTGGCTGGAGAGACCGCTTCGGCCAACTTCCCGGCGCCCCCCGGCCAGAGCATTACGCCCGTGAACCGCGACGTGTTCGTGACCAAGCTCAACGCGGCCTCGCAAATCGTCTACACGGCGATTCTGAGCGGGTTGGGAAACGACGCCGCGCGAGCGATCGCGATCGAGCCCGGCGGCGAGGTCTGGGTGGCCGGTTCGGCCGGCAGTACGTTTCCCACCACCACGGACGCTCTCCGCCGGACGGCGGGTGGCGGCGGCGACGGCTTTCTGGCGCGGCTGGACGCCGAGGGCCGCCTGAGCTACTCAACGTACCTCGGAGACAGCGGCTCGGATGTCGCAGCCGCCGTCGCGCTGGACACGGCGGGCGGGGTCTACGTGGCCGGCTACACCTCCTCGGCGCAGTTCCCCACCACCGCGGGCGCGCCCCAGCGCGTGTACGCGGGCGGAGCGTTCGATGGCTTCGTCTGCAAGCTCAACGCCCAGCGGTCTTTGGTGTATTCGACCCTGGTGGGCGGATCGGGCACGGACGTACTCTACGCCGTGGCGGTGGACGGTGCGGGCAACGCCGCCGTGGCGGGTTATACGGATTCGGCGAACCTGCCGGCCGTCAGCGCCATGCAGACTTCGCTGCGCGGCTCGGGCGATGCCCTGGCCGGATCCCTCAACGCCAGCGGCACGGCTTGGCGCTTCCTGACCTATGCCGGCGGGCTGAATGCCGATACCGCCTATGGGGTTGCAGCCGACGCCGCCGGCGGCATCTTTGTGGCGGGGGCGACGGCCTCGACCTCGTTCCCGGTTACTCCGGCGGCCTATCAGACTGTCAACCGCGGAAGCTACGACGCATTCGTTCTGAAGCTGACCTTCTCCGGAGCGCTCAGCTACTCGACCCTGTTCGGCGGCGGCGGTTCCGACACCGCGGCCGCGGTGGCCGTGGATCTGGAGGGGAATGCCTGGGTGGGGGGCTACACGAATTCAGCCAACCTTCCGCTGCTCTCGCCCGTTCAAGCGTCCTGGGCCGGGAACTTCGACGGCTTCGTGGTCCGCATCGCGCCCGACGGCTCCTCGGTTCCGTTTGCCACGTATCTGGGCGGCTCAGGCGACGACCGGATCCAGAGCCTCTTCCTGACACCCTCCGGCGGCGTACTGGTGGCCGGACTGACGAATTCCTCCGACTTCCCGCCCTCGATGCTCCCCCCGTTGCCGCCGCCATCCTCGGGCTACAACGCCTTCGCCGTGAACCTCTCCGCCGGGATTCCCACCCCCGATTGCACCATCAGCCTGTCGCCCGCCTCGACCTCGATCGCCTCCGCGGGCGGGGCGGGCTCGGTGAGCGTCGGAATCGACTCGCGCTGTACCTGGATCGCGCGCAGCGACGCGGCCTGGGTGCAACTCACCGGGGGGTCTTCCGGCACGGGCGGAGGCGGTACGCAGTTCTACGTGGCCGTCAATGCCGAGCTGACGCCGCGAAGCGGTACGATCACTTTCACCAGCGGGGCCAGCACCGCCGTGTTCGAAATCACCCAGGCGGCCGCGGGCTGCCCACTTTCGGTCACGCCGCCGGCGCTGCCCGAGTTCCCCGCGCAGGGCGGCTCCGGGACGTTCCTGGTGTCGGCGCCGGCTGGCTGTTCCTGGACCGCCACCACGGGCGCGGCCTGGGTGCACCTGAACCCCGGCGGGGGAACAGGCAGTGCAAGCGTCGCCTACCAGGTGGACACCAATCCGTTCGGTGTGTCCCGCTCGGGAAGCATCGCGCTGCTGTCTCAAGCCGGCGCCGCGCTGGATCTGCCGGTCACGCAGTCGGCGTCGGCATGCGTTTACACGCTTGTGCCCCCTCAGGTGCAAATGCCCAAAGAGGGCGGTCCGGCCGCGGTGTCGCTGACGGTTTCGCCCGCCGATTGCGGATGGACCTTCACTAGCCAGGCGCCGTTCCTTACTGTGCTTGCGCCCGCGAGCGGGAACGGCAACGCCACGCTGAACTTCGCGGCGGCGCCCAATGCGGGCACCTCCCGCAGCGGCGTCCTCACGGCCGGCGCCGGGGGAAGCGCGGCTACGCTCACTGTCTTTCAGGCGAGCGCCTGGCCGTCCTCCAAGGTGGGCGTCTTCCGCGCCGGCGAGTGGTATCTGGACAAGAACGGGAACTCGATCCTCGACGCGGGCGGCGTGGAGGGCCCCTGGGCGTTCGGTCTACCGGGAGACATCCCCCTGGTGGGGGACTGGGATGGCTCCGGCTACGTCAAGACCGGCGTGTTTCGCAAGGGAACCTGGTATCTCGATCTCAACGGGAACGGCCG
>CAKZVG010000579.1 GCA_937921835.1 uncultured Bryobacteraceae bacterium
TGATTTCGGCCTCGTCCGTCTTGGAGGGCTTGTTGCGGAGGGCGGCCTCCAGTTCCCGTTTCGCGGCCGGCCGGTCGCCTTTCTGGTAGAGCGCCATGCCAAAGTGATAGCGGAAAACCGGGTTGTTGGGGTTGGTGCGGACCAGTTCCTCGAAGATCTGGATGGCGTTGTCGCTCAGATTCTTCTTGATGTAGATCCAGCCCAGGGTGTCGGCCACGTCGGGGCTCTTGGGCAGCTTCTGCCTGGCCCGCTGCGCCAGCGTGAGCGCCTGGTCGAGATCGGCGCCCGATTCGGCCAGCGCGAAGGCCAGGTTGTTCAACGCGATGGCGTGGTCCGGGTCGCGCTTCAGGATCTCCTGGTAGATCGGCTTGGCCTCCGCGCGCCGCCCGGAGGATTCAAGCAGCAGCGCGAGCTGGGTGGCTCCGCGCAGGTCCTGCGGCGCAAGCTTGCTGGCGGTCTCGAAGTGCTTTTTCGCGGCCTCGACGTCGCCCGCGCGACGGTAGGTCTCCCCCGCCAGAATGTGATAGTCGTGCCGGTCGGGAAAGCGTTTCAGGACCGCCTGATAGCTTTCGATCGCCTCCTGGTACTTCTGCGCCCGGACGGCGGTGTTGGCATAGAAGAGCTGGAGTTCGGTGCGGTCCGGGGACTTCTTGATCTCCCGTTGGAGCATGTCGAGCGCCGAATCGAATTGCCCTTGCGCCACGCGCACCTCCACCATGCCGGCGAATCCGCGCGGATCGGGAGGCGTCATCTCCTGAAGCTTGCGGAAGGCGGCCTCGGCGGGTCCGAATCTACGGTCGTTGAAGTCGAGCAGCGCCATCTGGTAGATCGCGTCGCGCGTCTCCGGCTGCTCCTTGAGGATTTCGCCCAGCGCCTCACGCGCGCCGGCGAGGTTCCCCTGTCCCATCATGGCGCTGGTCCGCAAGAGCCGCGCCGCCAGGTTGCGCGGCTCGGACTTGAGCAGCGCCTCGGCGCTCTGCATGACTTTGGCGAACTCGCCTTGCGCAAGGTCCAACTGCGCGAGTGCCAGCCGCGGCGCGCCGAAATCGGGCCGCAGCCGGATGGCTTCCTGGAACTGCTGCCGCGCTTGCGCCTGGTCGCCTTTTGCCAGGTAGGCCCGCCCGAGATCGAAGCGGACGACCGGGTTGTTGGGGGTTTTGCGCATGGCGGCCACCAAGTCGTCGATGGCCCCTTGCACCTGGGCCCGGTCGCCCGACTGGATGCGTAGCCCGGCGCGCATAGCCAGCGCATCGGCGTCGCCCGAGTCTTCGCGCAGCACCTCGTCGATCAACTTGGCGGCTTCGGTCCGCTTGCCGGCGGCGGCCATGGCCTTGGCGGTTTCCCTGCGGAAATGCAACTTCCGCTTTGGATAAAGCCGCTCACCCTCCTGAAACTGCCGGATGGCCTCCTCGAACTCGCGGATGCGGAAGTAGAACCCACCCACAAGATCGAAGGCGTCGGGGAACTCGGCGCGCTTGGCGGTGAGTTCGCCGAGAACCTGGCGCATTTCGGCCCGCTGCTCGCGGATGTAATGGTGTCCGGCCAGTTGCAGGCGGAAGCGCCCATCCTTGGGGTTGTTGGCGATCTTGTTCCGCAGTACCTGCTCAGCCAGAGGCAGCCGGTCCGTTCTGGCGTAATGGACGTACAGGATATCGTAGGCCGCGCCGAAGTTCTTGTGTTTGGCGATGAGGTCCAGAAGCAGTTTCTCGCCCTCGGCCGTCTGCCCCGCGGCGATCAGCGCCTGGGCCAACGGCAGTCCCACATCGGGGTTGAGCGGCTGGACTTCGTTGGCGCTCTTCAGATCCGCGATTCCTTCCTTGAGCCGCCCGGAGGCGATGGAGTGGAGTCCGCGGATCCGCAGCCCCTGGAAGGATCGCGGATCCGCCTTGAGCAGCGGGCCCACCAGTTCTTCGGCCTGTTTCAGCCACTCCGCGCTCTGGGCGGGAGACCGCTGCCGCTGCACCGCGTAGGTGGTCAGAAAGAGATCCGCCAGCTTGGCGTGCGCGTCGGTGTTGGCGGGATCCAACTCCACCGAACGCCGCAGAGCGCGCACGGCGTTGTTGAAATCCTGGGTCCGGAGATAGGTCAGACCGAGACGGTAGTAGGCCTCTCCAAAGCGCAGGTCCTTTTGCAGGGCCCGGCGGTACATAATACCGGCTTCGCGGTACTTACCGGCGTTGAAATACTTGTTGCCCGTTTCGACGTACTTCCGCTTGAGAACCTCGGGATCGCGCGTGCACGCCGCTCCCAGCGCAAGCAGCGACAGAACCAGGGCCAACTTCACATGACGCATCGACACACCTCTAGAGCGAACCGGAACACTTCAAGTTCATCATAACCCTGGCGTTTGTTGCAATAGTGGCGGAACGGGACAGGCCGGCTGCCGGAGCTTGGGCCGGCCGTCTCAGTCCAGCCACACCACCGGCCGCAGTGGGCCGCTTTGGGGGCTGTCGACATTGCCGAGGCGGATGGTTACGGGCTGCTCTCCCCGCATCCGGTACCAGGGAACGTAGAGGTTGATCTGGTAAACCCCGATCAGGCCCGGGACCAGGCCGCTCCATTCGACGTCCATGGCCGCTTCTCGGTAGCGCGGGTCGCCGAAGAAGACCTGCACGGGATCGGTTTCGGCCAGCGGGGAATCGGGCGCGGGCAAGCCGGCGGTGACGCGCCCTCCCTTGGTGGCCCCAAGTCCGGTGGCGTAGATCGTGAGGCGCTTGTCGCGCGTGGCCGGTGAGGACTTCGTCACCGGGCGGCCGTCCTGATGGAAAATGGCGGCCTGTCCGGACTGTGTATCCACGAATACGGCCGGGGAGTACTTGGTGAGCGCGATCTGCTGCGGCGCGGTGGATAGCTTCTTCTCGACCGAGCGGATCACCAGCGGAAAGCGGCTCGCGGCCAGATCGGGGGGGATCTGCACGTTGATCTGCCCGGGCGAGGTCATCAGCAGCGGAAGCGGCCGGTTGTTGAGCGTAACGCAGACGCCACCCAGAATGGTGGGCAGCGGCGTCCCGGAGGCCACCGCGGAGGCGCCCAGGTTGCTTCCGAAGATGGATGCCAGCGACCCCGGCGACAGCGCGGTTTCGTAGCTGGCCAGATTCACCACGCCGTTGCGCGCAATCTGGGGGCGTTCGGAGGCCGGAACGGGGTCAAGCGGCACCACGCTCAGCCCGCTGGTGGTCAGGATGTAGGCCGTCGCTCCGGCCGGATCCACCGCCATGGTGCGTCCCACGACATTCACCCGCTGGTTGGCGACCTGGGTGGACAGCGGACCCTCGAGCGCGGGCGCGGTCGCCACCACGCGATTGGCGGTTACCTCGACCAGTTCCACCACCGGCGGGTCGATCACGACCGCATTCTGCGCCGCCCGGACGGGCTGCGCGAAGCGCGCGAACAGCGTGGCTCCGGCCGGAGCCACGGCCGCCACAGGCCGCACAAACTGGCTGGGGGGCGCGCCGGGCCGGGCGCCGGGCACCACCACCGTGCCGGCGTTGCTCACCGGGGTCAGCGACTGGTTGAGGACCAACCCGTTCACCAGGAAGTAGTTGCCCCGCGGTCCCGCGCCCACCGCGCCGTAGTAACCCTGAATCGGCGCCGTCATCACCTGCCGCCGTTGGACGAACTCGTCCACCAGCGAATCATAAAGATATGCGTAGCCCTGGCCGTCCAGCAGGAGCGCGTATTCGCCGCCCGGCGCCGCCACCATGGTGCGGGGAGCGGGCACGGTGGGATTCCCCACCAGCCGGCTGATCGGCCGCGGAACCGCTTCGCCGCCGACCGCGCTCCAGAGCGATCCGTTGGACATCACGATCAGCAGGCCGCGCTGCGTGGCGGCGATGACGCTGGGAGAAATGACGCCGTAGCCCGCGTTGAAGGGAATCGGTGGGAGCTTGATGCGTCCCGTCACCGCGCCCTGATCGAGGTCGATGATGCTGATGTGCTCGCCGCCGGAATTGGCCACATAAAGCTCGTTGCCTTCCGGCGAGAGGGCGAGCGAACGAGGCAACTGGCCCGCCTTGATGGGCGCCAGGAAGCGGTTCTCCCGCATGTCGAAAACCTCGACCCGGTTCAGGCCGGAGTTGGCGATGTAGAGCCGGTGGCGTACCGGATCGGCGATGATATCGGTGAGCCCCTCGTTGGCAGAGATCCCAACCGGCACCGGGATCAGGTCCCCGCGGGCTTCGGCGTTGCGGTTGTTCTGAAAAACCCGCACGCTCGGGATGATGTTCACCGCTTCGGCGGATTGGATCAGGAAGTCGTGGGGCGCCTGCGTTCCCAAGGCCCGCGCCGCCGCCGTATTGAACTCGAAGACCAGATCGGAGGCGTTGGCCGTATTTAGGGCCCGGACGCGGGGAGCGGTTTGCTGAAGCGCCGCCTGCTGGGTGGTTTGCCCCGCCGCCGGGGGTGTGATGGGCGAGGGAAGGATGATCACCACCCCTCCGCCCGGCTGGCCGCCGCCCGGGCCGCCCGGGCCGCCCAGTCCCGGGATGGCGGCCGTCGCTTGCAGCAGCGTGGCGGTCGCCCGCAAGCGCCCGGCGCCCTCGTTGCGGACCGGCAGCGTACCGCTGCGCTGCCCGGCCGTCACTCCGCACTGGTCGTTGGCCAGCAGCAACGCGTTGGTTTCGGGCACCGCGATCGGCGAGCGGGAGACCGACCCGACCGGAATCATCATGAAACCGGACTCGGAAAGCGCGAAAATGGTGCCTCCGTCCGAGGTGATCACCATCTGCCCGGCGGCGTTCTCCGGCAACTGCACCGCCATGTTGATGAACAGGTTGTCCGGGTCGTTGAAATAGAGCTGGGAGATGTTGGCGCGCGCGGGCGGGTTCTGCACCGGCGCAATATTGAAGGCCGTGTAGAGCGTCGAGCCGTCGGGCGAAAAAACGCTTCCGCCCTGGTTCTGTTGGAGGTTGAACTGGGCCGCCACCTGGTTGAAGCCCTGGTTGGTCGTGTTCACCGACAGCGGAAACGGAGCGTTGGCGGCGTTTTGCTGCGCCAGCACGGTGAGCGACTCGGTTTCAAACAGCGTCAGCCCGGCCATGAACTTCGACCCGTCCGGGGACACGGAAAGGACGGTGGAAATGCCGGTGATCTCGCGGCTGCGGATCACGGTTCCCGAGGCTACTTCGTAGACGAAGACGGCGCGGGAGTTGGCGGTGGGCGCGTTCAGTCCAATGATTTTGCTGCCGTCCCGGGTTGCGATCAGGCGGCTGCGTCCGGCCAGCGCGGGCCGCCCGGCCAGGGGCGGCAACTGGGGCGGCATGGGCGGGCGCGGCGCGATGACCACGTTGGCCAGGGCGGCCGACTCCACCGCGTTCGGATCGTAGATCAGGAAGGTATTCGCCGAGTTGTTCGGCCCCGTTCCGATGGTGGTGAGCAGGACCCGCCCGTCGGCGCCAACCGCGATCCCCTCGGGCTTGGCGGGCAGACTGACGCTCTTTACCAGCGTCTGGCTCTCCAGGTCGATGATGTTGAGAGCGTTGGCGTCGTGGCAGGCCACGTACAGGAAGGCGCCGTCGCGCGAGATGGCGGCCGAAATCGGAAACGTGCTGGTGCGAATGGAACTGAGAAAACGCCGCTGCGCGATCGAATAGACTTCGATTCTGTTCTGCGAACTATTCACCAGGTAGAGGCGGTTGCGCCCCTCGTCGAGCACGAGATCGGCGGCGCCGCCTACCAGGTAGCCGCCCGAAGGGGCGACCACGGTTCCAAACGTGGCCGCTCCCAGGGGCGCCAGAGAGAGTACAAAAAGGGCGATCCGTCCAAGGTAAGCCATGAGACAACACAAGTATAACCCCCCGCCCGGCTGGGAGTTTCGCGCGCCCGCGCCAGCCGCCGGCGGGCCGGAAGGGCGTCAGCGCCGCTCGATCGCTTCGGCAAACGCCTGAAGACGTTCCCGGCCTGCCTGCGCCGATTCGGCCACCAGGAACAGCCTGCCGGATTGAAACGCCAGTGCGCCCGCGGCGGGCCGCCAGGTCTGGAGCGCCTCGAATGCTCCAGCTTCCGAAGTCATCTCGTAGGCCGTAAGCGCGATCTCCGCCCCGCCGCGGTATACCGCCTGCTGAACCCCCGCGACGCCCAGCCGCCGCAGCGGCTCGGGCGCGCGATCCGTGGGGATGGTCTCCAGGCTGGCGCGTTCATAGCCGCCGGCGCGCGCGGGCAGGGGTTCGGGAAGCGCCTGCCCGGAGCGCCCACAGGCGGCCGTGGCAAGCGCCGCCATGGCCA
>CAKZVG010000580.1 GCA_937921835.1 uncultured Bryobacteraceae bacterium
GCAGGCGGCGGAGACGTCTGCGGCCAGGAAGGCATATTCGGGATTCGCGGCGTCGGGGCCGGCGTCGTAGCCGAGCAGCACCGCCCGCGCTCCTACAAACCGCCGCAGGCGCTCGATGCGCCACCAGCTCTCCGCTTCGGCGAGTTCCATCGAGACCGCCGAGGGCAGAGACGCGCAGCGCGGCTGGGCAGCGGCCAGCAGCGGGATGAGAATGGCAGTGGCCGCCGCGCGGGTAGTAGTTCGCATGGCCGGGAAGCACCCATTCTCGCACGCGTCTCTGGCCCGCCCGTGCGCGCCAGGCGAGGCCCGGGATATGATCGACTGTTATGCATCCACTCAACCGCCGCAATTTTCTCACCTCCCTCGGCGCCGCCGGGCTGGCCTCCGCCGCCGCACGGCGCCGGAACGTGCTTTTCATTTCCGTCGACGACCTGAACGACTGGATCGGCTGCCTGGGCGGACATCCCGACACCAAGACCCCCAACTTCGACCGGCTTGCGCGCCGCGGCGTGCTTTTCACCAACGCGCATTGCAGCGCCCCGTTGTGCAATGCATCGCGAGCCTCGCTGATGACCGGAATCCGCCCTTCGACATCGGGCGTCTACCAGAACCCGCAACCCTGGCGGGAAGCTTCGGCCCTCAAGAACGCCGTCACGCTGCCGCAGCACTTCATGGCCCATGGCTACCACGCGTCGGGATCCGGCAAAATCTACCACGGCTCTTACCCGGATCCGCCGAGCTGGCATGAGTACTATCCATCGAAAACGCGCCAGCAGCCCGCCGACCCGATGCCGCCTAACCGCCCGCTGAACGGCATCCCCAACGCCGGGCAGTTCGACTGGGGACCGGTCGACGTTCCGGACGCGAAGATGGGCGACATGCAGGTGGTCGATTGGACCATTGAACAGTTGAACAAGCCGCGCAAGGATCCTTTCTTCCTCGCCTGCGGCCTGTACCGCCCGCATCTGCCCTGGTACGTTCCGACCAAGTACTTCGACCTCTTCCCGCTGAACAGCGTCACTTTGCCCAACGTGAAGGAGGATGATCTCGACGACATCCCGCCCATCGGGCGCAAAATCGCCCGCCCGGAAGGCGATCACAAGAAGGTGATCGAGCACAATCAGTGGCGCAAAGCGGTTCAGGGCTACCTCGCTTCCATCGCTTTCGCCGACGCCGCCCTGGGACGCCTCCTGGATGCATTCGAGAAAAGCCCGCACGCCGCCAACACCACCGTCATTCTCTGGAGCGACCACGGCTGGCACCTGGGCGAGAAGCTGCACTGGCGCAAGTTCGCGCTGTGGGAGGAGGCGACGCACAACGTTCTCATCATCTCCTCGCCCGGCCTCACCAAGCCCGGCTCGCGCTGCCAGCGCGCGGTGAGCCTGCTCGACATCTATCCGACTCTGCTCGACATCTGCGGATTGCCCAAGCGTTCCGAACTGGAGGGCGTGAGCCTGATGCCGCTGCTCGTCAATCCGGCCGCCCAATGGGACCGCCCCGCCGTCACCACGTACGGCCGCAACAACCACTCGGTGCGCAGCGAGAAGTGGCGCTATATCCGCTATAGCGACGGCAGCGAGGAGTTGTACGACCGGGAAAAAGACCCGCTGGAGTGGCACAATCTCGCTTCGAAGCCCGAACTCGAGCCGGTCAAGAAGGATCTCGCGCGCTGGCTGCCGAAGGTCAACGCGCCCGATGCGCCCTACGATAAGGGAAGGCGCGAAGAGGGCTGAGCCGGCACTGTAGCCGGCCGCGCATCCACTTACGATACGACTCGCCAACGATGTTACAAGTCGCGCCGTCATCGAGCGCCGCCCGGCGCGCGGGTGTCTGAGTTCGCCTCCGGTTTGCGCCTATATTCGCGAGGGCAAACGAGGGTGAGCGGTCCGTGACGACGCCTCCTCTGGGCTGATTCCGGCGCGCGGCTGCGCACAGGTGGCGGGAGTAGTGTGCTCACGCGACTCAAAGCGCCCCGCTTGAAACGGCCGCAGGTAACTTACTGGGATGATACTTGGCGGGCGCAGCAGTGGGGTTTGTCCACTAACCGGCATGGAGGAGATCTGGCGGCGCACCAGAGGCGACGCGCGCGTTCTCATCGCTATCCTGGACGGCCCCGTCGATCTCTCGCACCCTTCGCTGGCGGGCGCCCGCTTGACGGCGCTTGGCGGCCCGGCGGCGGCCTGCCGCGGAGCGGCGGCGTGCGGACATGGCACCCACGTGGCCAGCCTGATCTTCGCCCAGCATGGCCGGGGGCCGCTGAAGGGCGTCGCGCCACGCTGCCGCGGAATTTCCATCGCACTGTTCCCGGACGATCCGGCGCGCCCGGGAGAGGTGCGTCCCTGTCCTCAAAGCGAACTGGCGCGCGCTATCGAAGCCGCGGTGGGTGCTGGCGCGCGGGTGATTAACATCAGCGCCGGGCAGCCCGGGATCCCCGCCGCCGCCGATCCCCGCCTGCGGCGGGCCGTCGAGTTGTGCGTGAGCCGGGGCGTGTTGATCGTCGCCGCGGCCGGCAACGACGGCTGCGACTGCCTGCACTTGCCTGCCGCGCTGCCGGGCGTGCTGACGGTGGGCGCTCACGACGAGAGGGGCGGGCCTTCGGAGGCGAGCAACTACGGAAAGGCGTACCGCCGCCAGGGGATCGTTGCGCCCGGACTCTCGATCCTCGGCGCCTCGCCCGGAGGGGGCTACGAGCGGCGCAGCGGAACTTCCTTCGCCGTCCCGCTGGTGGCGGGACTGGCGGGGCTGCTGCTCAGCGCGCGGCTGGAGCAAAGAGGCTACCTGACCGCGGGCGACGCGCGGGAAGTGCAGGAGGCGCTTCTCAAATCGGCCGCCCCATGCGATCTCGAGGACCATCGCGAATGCCGGCGCCTGCTTGCCGGCCGTGTTGTCCCACTCGAAGCATTCGACCTCTATTTGAAAGGAGCTACTCACATGGACCAATTGGCCAAGAACTCGCTGCCATCCAGCGCGGCGGACGAGGCCGTGGCGGCTGGATACGCGGAGGCAGTGGCGCCCGCCGGAGCCGCCGCGTCCGGCGCCTCATGCGGATGCGGCGCTCCCGAAATGGCGCGGAACGCCCACCCGGACGACGATCCGGACGACGAGCCGGCTGCCGCGCCGGAAGTGCGTGCGCAGACCCGGCCCGCTGGCGCCAGGACCAACCGCCCGCCCCGCGGCACCCGGCCCTCAAGCTGCGACCCGCTGGGCGGCGGCATCGTCTACGCGCTTGGCGAACTGGGCTACGATCTCGGATCGCAGGCCCGTTACGACGCCATCGACGGCGCGATGGACGAGGGCAAGTCGGCCGGCAACGCCCGCGATCTGCATGAATTCATCACCCAGACAGGCGGCGCCAATCTGCACTACGCCTCGGCCGTGCTGTGGACGCTCAACCACGACGCGACGCCGTTCTACGCCGTGCGTCCGGAAGGAGCGTTCGCGCGGGAAACGTACTCCCGCCTGCTCGAGTTCTTCCTGGACCAGATCAATTCCAACGCCGAGCGCGTCAGCATCGCCGGCGTCATCGACGGCGCCGTTACGCTGATGTCCGGCCAGCAGGTGCCGGTGCTGATTCCCGACCTGCGTTCCATGTTCAATTGGAAAACCGCCGACCTCATTACGGCCGTGGCGGGCAAGGCGCCAGAGGAAGCCAAGGCCCGGAAGCAGTTCGAATCCAAACTCGAGGGAATACGTGGCTTTCTCGACCGCATTTACTTCGAGCTTCGGAACACGGGCCAAACGCCCCAGGAACGGGCCCTGAACTTCGCCGCCACGAACGCCTTCACCCTCGAACAGGTCTTCGAGAGCGCGGCCAAACGGGACCTGCAACTGGACGAGATCGGCGTCGACCGGAGTCCCATCTGCCGCCCGGACAGCGATTGCTGGGACGTGCGGCTCATTTTCTTCGATCCCGCCGACGCCCTCGGACACGCGCGGACCGTGTACCGCTTCACCGTCGACGTAAGCGACGTCGTTCCGGTGCTGGTGGGGCCCTTCCGCTCGTGGGCGGTGCGTTGATGCCCTGGGGCGCCGAGCTCCGGGTTTTGTGCCGTGCGGCACGATTCCGAATGTGCCCGAGAAAGGAGAGAACCTGATGTATCTGCCAAACCAGTCGAGACCCTCGCTCCGCGGGGCCAGGCGCCGGCCGCGGCGCGGCGCGGGTCCGCTCTATCCCGGCATCCGCCTCTTGAATGAGGAGGAGGCCGGCGAGGACGCTTCCGAGGATTGGGATGAGTCCGAGGAAGTGGAGGATGGAAGCGAGGAATAAGTCAGCCAACAAAAGGAGAGAACTGCCATGCAACTGCCAACTCAATCGCGCCCCGCGGACCGCTCCTTCCGGTCCGCGGCGGTCTGGACTTCGCAGGAGGAGACCGGCGTAACCCCCCAGCAAAGGGTCTGCACTCCCTGCGTGCGGGTGGGAGGAGGCCGGTGGTGCGTCAACCTGCCCATCGTCGGGCGGCGCTGCTTCAGCGTGCCCGGTTTCGGCCGCTGGAGAGCCTGCTGCCGGATTCGCCTCGGATGGCCGCCCGTCACGTGCGGCCTCAGCCGCTGCTAGTGTGCGGTCCGATCGGCTTACTGGCCCGCGGCTAACCCCGCCGCGGCCGCCAGGAAGCGGGAAGCGCCCGCCGGGCCGGAGCATCCGCGGCTCCGGCCCGGCGGGTTTCGCCTGTTCACGGCCGCTTGCCGGAGTAGGGTACGAAGGCCACCCAGCGGTTCAGCGCCTCGGTCCGCCGCCGGCAGCCCGCGCAGGGATCGAAGCCAAGTCTCTGCGTTACTCCTTTCACCAGGTCCCCCAAGCCCGCCGCACTCCGGACCGGAGCGGGAATCCGGATAACCGGCTTCGATTGTAATGGTAATTTCATGTTGTTTTCCTCCCGGTTTTCTCTTGATTATTCCCCGCCGGAACGCGGCAAGCACGCCTTTCCGGCGCCAGGCCCGCCCAGGAACGGAGCCAGTCCCGGGCGAAGCTCCAGTCCCGCGTCACGGTGCGCGCGGTCACCAGAAGCCGCGCGGCGATCTCCCGGTCAGTAAGGCCATGGAGCACGCGCAACTTCACCACTTCCGTGGCGCGCCCGTTGATGGCGGCGAGCCCGGCCAGCGCCTGGCCGGCGAAGACCGCCCGGTCCATCTGCTCGGCGCCGCTTCCATCCGGGCGGTTCCGGCACTCCGGCGATTCGATCGAATTCGAATCCTCGCCGCACCGGACGGGCGAGTGCCACCGCTTCTCGGCGTTTCTCCTGCGGCTGGTATCGATCAAAACACGCCGCATGACGCGCGCCGCCAGGTGCACCAGGCGGCGCGTGTCGCTCCAGGAGTCGTCCCCGGCCGGGAGCAGCCGTAGCAGCGTCTCATGAATCAGGTCGGCCGGCGCCCACGCCGCCCGGGTGCGCTCCGCCGCCAGCAGGTGCCTGGCGATCCGGTCGAGTTCCGGATACACCAGCGCCACTGTACGGTCACGCAAGACGCGCGGGGCGCACGCCGCGGAAGTCTCCTGCTTGCCCGGTTCCATCATCGGCTCCGCATGGCGAGGTTCTTACTCACTGTCCGCCAAAACCAGGATAAAGTCAATCACAATCTGTTTCTTATTACTTCCGAACACTGGAATATTTTTACCTTTTACCTAAGTTATCTAACATTCGCGGATCGCGGCGGGGCCGGCCGCGGTCAACACGCGCTGTCCCGAACCGCCGTGACAGGTGAGATGAAGTTCGGGCTTGGCATGGCCCAATCCAGCCTCCGGACAAACGGCCAGGAGCGCCGTGCCGGCAGCGAGCCGGAATATCCCCCGCTGGAGGTGTTGCGCGGAACTAAAGCGAATCCGCCCGTTGCCCTTCCGGCTGAAGCCGTCCGGCGCGGCGTGGCTAGTCAAGCAAGCGGATGCGGTGGGCCTCGCTGTCGCCGACGTAG
>CAKZVG010000581.1 GCA_937921835.1 uncultured Bryobacteraceae bacterium
CCGGCGAGCGAGGCGGTTTCCATCCACTTGCGAAGCTGCTTCTGGCGGGACAGGAAGAGCAGGAATCCGCGCAGCGCCACAATCCAAATATAGCCGTTGCCAACATGGTTCCGGAGCTCACGGGGGCAGACATGCGCGACAGCAGCGCGGCGCCGCGCAGGCGGCTGACGCATGGGCGGCTGGCGGTCTCCGCGATTGGTCTCGGCTGTGGACACGGCCAACATCCACGGCATGAGGCGCAACGCGGAACTGCTCGGGCGCGGGTTCCACGGGCGCCGTGAGCGGGCCATCGTCGCGACGAAATCCGGCATCGCCCGCACGCCCGCCGGGCAGCCCTGGGCGTCAACGGGTGGCCGGAGTATGTGCGCTAGCAGTGCGAACTCAGCCCGCGGCGGCTGCGGATGGAGACCGTCGATCTCTTCTGCCAGCACCGGGTCGATGCGCGGGTCCCGATCGAGAAGACCGTGGGCGCGATGGCGCAGCTGGTGGAGGAGGAGAAGGTGCGCTATCTCGGACTCTCGGAGGCCGGCGTGGCCACCATGCGCCGCGCGAACGCGGTCCATCCCATCGCCGCGCTTCAGACGGAGCACTCCCTCTGGAGCCGCGACCCGGAGGATGGCATCCTGGCCGTCTGCCGCGAACCCGGCATCGGCTTCGTGGCTTACAGCCCGCTCAGGCGCGGGTTCCTCACCGGCGCGATCCGGCGCCCCGAGGACCTGGCGCCGGACGACTGGCGGCGCAACTCGCGGCGCTACCAGGGCGGGAACTTCGAGAAGAACCTCGCGCTGGTGGACGTGCTCCGGCGCCCGGCGTCAATCGGCGGACTTCTTTGGAGGAAAACTGGGGGGGCGCGCAAGCTGGAGCTTTCCGGGGAAGATCTGCGCAAGCTCGAGCGCGTCGCTCCCTCCGGGACTTGGCGGCGGGCGGCCGCGATTCCGAGGCGGGCATCCGCATGGTAGGAGTATGAGTATGACCTCCAGACGGATGCTGTTCACGGTTATGCTGGCCGCGGCGCTGCCTTCCCTCGCCGCGGCCGGGACGCTGCGCGCCGGGGCGGCTGCTAGCAACGTGACGCCGCCGCTTGGGTTGCCGCTGGTGGGCGGATGGAGTCCCACGCCGTCGGTCTACGTGCACGACGAACTGCACGCGCGGGCGCTGGTGCTCGACGATGGCCGCACCCGGCTGGCGATCGCCGTCACCGACAACCTCGGCATTCCCCGGGCCGTGTTCGACGAAACCCGGCGGATGCTCCAGGACAAGACGGGCCTGGCGCCGGAGAACATGCTGTTCTCCTCGACCCACACCCATTCGGCCGCGAGCGCGCGTGGCAAGGGCTCCTTCGCTTCCGGCGAGTCTCTCGACGAATACCAGCGCTTCGTGGCGCGCCGCATCGCCGAAGCCGTGCTGTGCGCCATCCACAACCTGGAGCCGGCGCGGGTTGGCTTCGGCTCGGCGCGCGAGGCAAGCCCGCTGTTCAACCGGCGCTGGAAGATGAAGCCCGGCACGCCGCTGCTCAACCCGTTCGGTGAAACCGACCAGGTGATGATGAACCCGCGTCCCGGCGACCCCAACCTGCTGGAACCGGCCGGACCGGTGGACCCGGAGATCGCCTTCCTGAGCGTGGTCTCGGCCTCCGGACGGCCCATCGCGCTGCTGGCCAACTACTCGCTGCACTACGTGGGCGGCGTGCCCGCCGGGCACGTTTCGGCCGACTATTTCGGCATCTTCGCCGAGCGCATCGCGGAGCTGCTGGGAACGCGGGGGCAGGATCCGCCCTTCGTCGGCATCCTCTCGAACGGAACCAGCGGCGATGTAAACAACATCGACTTCACCGGACGCTCGTCCCGCCCGAAGGCGCCTTACGAGCAGATGCGGCGCGTGGCGGATCTAGTGGCGGGCGCCGTCCACCAGGCATGGAAAAGCGTCGAGCACCGCGCCGAGGTGACGCTCGCGGCGGCGGCGCGCGATCTGCCGCTGGCCGTGCGGCTGCCGGACGCCAAACGCATCGCGTGGGCCGAGAACGTGCTCAAGAACCCGCCCAAGCTGCACCGTCACGAGGAAACCTACGCCCGGCGGGTGCTGAACATGAAGAACCACCCGGCGCGCGTGGCGGTGCCGCTTCAGGCGCTGCGCGTCGGCGAGGTGGGGATCGCGGCCATTCCGATGGAGACGTTCGCCGAGACGGGACTGGAAATCAAGCGCCGCAGCCCGCTGCCGCACACCTTTACCCTCTCGCTGGCCAACGGCTCCTACGGTTACCTGCCGACCCCGGCGCAGCACAAGCTGGGCGGCTACGAAACCTGGCTCGGCACCAGCAACCTGGAGGTGGAAGCGGCGTCGAAGATCGTCGAAACGATCCTCCAGTTACTGGAGGAAGTGAGGAAGTGAAGACCCGGTAAGCGGACCGCGAGGCACCCCCGGCTCAGGAGAACGCTTCAAAGACGTAGTTGAGGGTGTAGAACAGCCCCACCAGGATGAACACCACTCCCGTGACGCGGCGGGCCCAGAGCTCCAGCCGGGTGACTCCCTGGAAGGCCTGGCTGAGCGCTTTCGCGCCAAGGCCGAACAAGGCCGCGAAAGCGAGCACGGGCAGGCCCGTCCCCGCGCCGTAGAGGGAAGGCATCGCGATCGAGCTGCCGTTGGCCACAGCTAGCGGGATCAGGCTCCCGAAAAAGAGCGCCGCGGAGACGGGGCAGAAGGAGAGCGCGAAGATCGCGCCCAGCGCAGCCGCGCCGCCCAGCCCCCAGCGTCCCGCGCGCTCGGCGAGCCGTCCGGCGGCGCCGCCCGAACCGCTCCCGAAGCGCAGCAGTTCCAGCATGAACATTCCGGCCAGGATCAGCACCGGGCCGAGCAACTGGTTCATCATGCTTTGCAGGCTGTTGGAAAGACCTGCCGCGGTTGCGAGGCTGGCCGCCAGCAGCCATCCGAGCAGCGCGTAGGTCGCCACCCGGCCGAGCGTATAAAGCACTCCCGCGGCCAGCACTCGCCCGGGCCGCGCGACGCCTTTGCCGATGTAGGAAATGGCGGCGATGTTGGACGCCAGCGGGCACGGGCTGATGGAGGTGAGCACGCCCAGCCAGAAAGCGGCGCCCGCCGCCGGCAGGCCGCCGCCCGCCAACCACTCGTTCATCCGAGCTTCCGCAGATACCCGCGGACCTCCTGCTCCACGTAACCCTGCAAAGCCCGCTTATCGCCCACCAGTTCCCAGGTGTCGTGCAGGACTTTGTACTCCTGCTGCCTCCCGTTCTGTTCGCGAACCAGCACCAGGGAACGGGTGAAGAGCTGATAGTCCTGTATGAAGTGCCGGTTCTCGGGAAGCTGCACGTTGACCGGGCGCCACTCCAGGCGGCCGGTGGCGAGTTCCGGCTTGAAGCGGTCGAAAATCGCCTCTCTCGAGTACGCCTCGATGGCCCGGCAGGTGGTGCAGCGCACCGTCACGTAAAAATAGTAGGCGATGACCCTGCCGGGACCGGAAACGGGCGCCTGCGCCGCTGCCGGGAGCGGCGTGGATTCGGCGGCCGCCGCGGCGCGCGAATCCTTAGCGGCTCGGACGTTGCGCTGGGCCAGGAAGGCGACGCTGATGGCGACGAAGGCGAGCAGAGCCGCCGTGACAAGTTTACGGGCGCTCATGCCGGCACGCTCCGTGGGGTCTCCACCAGCAGCCTCCGCAACTCTGCCGCGGCCGCCTCCACGCGCTCCGCGGTGACCGGGGTCTTGCCTTTCTCCCAGCCAAGATCGGTGACCCGGAAATGCGTGAAGCCGGAGAAGCCTTGCTTCTCCATGGTCTTGCGCGCGCAGTCGCCGTCGCAGCCGTCGACCACGAACAGCCGTCCGGCGGCCCGCGTGTTGAGTAGAATCAACTCGACCCCGCCTCCAATCCCAGCCAGGCAAAACATCTTCGCGTCTCCGTTCCGGTGCAGCGCCCGCACGGCGCGGTCGCCGATCTCGGCTGTATCGGCGACGCCCGAACAACAGAAGAGAAGATCGGACGCCGAGTCGCAGGTGCACTTCGGCCTGATATTCATGATCTGTACGCTCCTTGCATCAACTCAGCAGGGCGCGGATCTCCTCCGGCGTGCCGACCTTCCCAACGAGTTTCACCTTGCCGTCCACCGCCAGGGCGGGCGTCATCATCACGCCGTAGCTCATGATCTGGGCGATGTCGGTCACCTTCTCGATGCGGTATTCGATTCCCAGTTCCTGGGCGGCCTTCTCGGCGTTCTCGGTAAGCTGCTTGCACTTGGCGCAGCCGATCCCAAGAATCTGAATGTTTGTCATGACGAACAGTTACTCCCTTTTCTCAGAATAGATTCAGGTTTCAGGACACAAGTGCCCCGAACAGCATCCCCGTGAGCGCGGCCAGCACGATCACGAGTCCAACGAACACGACGGTCTTTTTGGTTCCCATCACGCTCCGAATCACCAGCATGTTCGGCAGCGAAAGCGCCGGACCGGCCAGCAGCAGCGCCAGCGCGGGTCCTTGCCCCATGCCGCTGCCCAGCAACCCTTGAAGAATTGGGATTTCGGTCAGCGTCGCGAAATACATGAACGCGCCGGCCACGGACGCGAACAAGTTGGCCTGCCAGGAATTGCCGCCCACCGAACCCGCAACCCAGCCGGAGGGAATCAGACCCTCCTGCCCGGGACGTCCGAGCAGCATGCCTGCGACCAGCACGCCAAACAGAAGTAAGGGCAGGATCTGCTTGGCGAAGTCCCAAGTGGACGAGAGCCACTCGCGCATCTCCTTGCCGCTCGAATTGATCGCCGCCGCCAGGCCGAGGAATCCGGCGGTGAAGGCCACCCCGGGATTTTGCGGCAGCATGACCGCCAGGGCCGCCACCGGCGCCGCAATCGCGGCCAGTTTCCACCAGGCCACCCGGAACCAGCCGCCCAGCATCGCGGCCAGCAAGAACGCCGAGAGCGCGGTCACCGGCCATTTGCTCTGATAAATCGCGTGCCAGACACCGCCCGCCTCCCGCGGCTGGCCCCAGTTGGCGAAGACCAGGATGGCTACCATCGAGGCGAAGAACGCCCCGTTTTGCCATAGCGGCCGCACCGCTTCCGGGACCGGCATGGCGGCCAGGGCGGCGGCCTTCTGGTCCTCATCCTGGCGGAACAGAAAATGCATGGCCAGACCGATCACGATGCTGAACAGGATCGCCCCCACCGCCCGCGCCAGACCCAATTGCCAGCCCAGCACGCGCGCCGTGAGCACGATGGCGAGGATGTTGATGGCCGGTCCTGAGTAGAGAAACGCGGTGGCCGGGCCGAGTCCGGCGCCCATCCGGTAAATGCCCGCGAACAGCGGCAGGACCGTGCAACTGCACACCGCCAGCACCGTGCCCGAAATCGAGGCGACGCCATAGGCCAGCAGCTTGTTGGCCTTGGGGCCCAGATAGCGCATTACGGAGGCGGAATTGACGAAGACCGCGATGGCGCCGGCGATGAAGAACGCCGGGATCAGGCACAGCAGCACATGCTCGCGGGCATACCATCTTGCCAGTTGGAGGCCTTCCAGGATCGAGTTGTCGAAGCGCGCGTTGCCGGCCGGCAGATAATAGAAGGCGAGAAACCCGCCCGCCACGGCGGCGGCCTTTTTCCACTCCAGGCGCCAGTCCATTAGCGGGTCTCCAGAACCGCCAGTTGCTCTTCGGCCGAACGGACCATCACCTCGCCGGCGTATTCGGAACAACGCAGCACGCCGGGCATCCGCAAGCGGTAGAAGACCTGCATGCCGCGCTTTTCGGCCGCCAGGATTCCGGCCGACCTGAGCATCGCCAGGTGCTTGCTGACCGTCGACATGTCGGCGCCCACCAGGGCCGTCAGCTCACACACGCAGCGCTCTCCGCGCGAGAGCACGTCAACCAGAAAGAGCCTGGTGGGATGAGCGAGAACCTTGAGGATTTGCGCCCGGGCCTCGAACAGCGTTTGGGTCTTGGCATCCATCGGCTCAGGCTCTTGCATGTATTTGGCCATTTCGCCAAGCATTGAGGGTGATTGGCAATCAACGGCTTAGAGGGCCTCCTTGGGCCTCCGGGCACTTGGCGAGTGCGGAAAATGCCCCAGCGGCGAAGTATTCCCCAGCGGGCGGGCGGGATTCGCCCACCTGGGAATTTACAGTTGTATCCAGATATGTTCTTCCGCTGCGCGGCCGAACCGAATTAAGATGATTTTGTTTTGGATTGCTTCCGCATGTCTCGCACGGTACTGATCGTGGACGACTCTCCGCAGCAGGCGGCCACGCTCGAGATTGCCCTCGGCGGCTTGCCGGGGTTGCGCGTCACCGTCGCGCCTTCGGCGGAGAAGGCGTTGCGGCTTCTGGCCGGGGAGAACGGGGCCGGGGTGTGCGCGCTGGTGACGGACCTGAACATGCCCGGAATGGACGGCTACGAGCTGATCGAGCGGTTGCGGTCGGACGGGCAGCGGCGCAACATCCCCATCATTGCTCTGAGCGGGGATACGAACCCGCAGGCCCGCGAACGCGCCACCTCGGCCGGCGCCGACGCGTTTTTCCTCAAGCCGTGCTCGCCGTCGGTCCTGCGGCGGGCTCTGGAGCGGTTGCTCGACGGCCAGCCGGGCTAAGCCGCGCGGCCTCCCGCCTCGGGGACCGAAAGGCATACGATGAGACAGTAGGGAGGTGGCGCGATTGTGATGTCCGGGGGGCGCCGGCCGGGATTCCAGGTACGGAGGAGGCACACTTGAATCTGAGCCGGCTCACGCTTCTTCAGAAGATCTGGCTGTCGACATCGGTGGCGCTGACGGTGCTGTTCGGAGCAACCGGCTTCATCCTCCAGCGGCACGCTCTCGAGACCACCTCGCGCAGCTTGGAGGAAGAGGTCAAGGCCAGCTTCCAGGCCTATGAGTCGGTCTGGAGGGTGCGCGCCGAAATGCTGGGATCGGTGGCGTCGATTCTGAGCAGCACACCCAACGTCCGCAGCGCCTTCGGCACGCGCAACGAGGCCGCCATCCGCGACACCGCCGGCGAGCTGTGGCTGAAGATCTCCGACAGCCTGAAGGAGACGGCGTTCTTTCTGGTGGCCGACGTCAACGGCGCCACCATCACCTCGCTTGACAACACCACGCCCGCTTCGGTGCCGCTGTTCTGGCCGGTGGTGCGTAGCGTCAGGGAGCGTTTCCCCAGGCAGGTCTCGGGCTTCTTCGTGCACGAGGGGCAACTCTTCCAACTGGTTCTCACGCCGGTGTACAGCGACGCGGCGGCCGGCCCCGAACTGGTGAACGTGCTGGTGGCCGGCTACACGGTGAATCATCTGGTGGCGCAGCGGCTGAAGGAACTCACCGGGGGCAGCGATTTCCTCTTCTTCGCCGGCGAACGGGTTTTCGCCTCGACGCTCAACGACCGCGCCACCGCGGCCCTGCTCGAGGCCATGCGCGGGAACGGCGATGCCGCGCTCCTCAGCGACGGGGTCTCCGAGTACGCCCCACTGCGGCGCGAGCTCATCGACATGCAGGGCAGGCCGGTCGGCAGGCTGGCGATCTTCCGCTCCTTTGAAGGCGCGCGCGCCCGCATCAGCGAGTTGCGCCGGGACGTCGTGCTGGTCTGGCTGGGGGCGATGACGCTCGGGCTGCTCTTCACGTATTCGCTCGCGCGCCGCATCGTGCAGCCCATCGAGACGCTGGACCGCGCGGCGGGCGAGGTGGCGCGGCAGAACTACGATTTCCGGCTGCCGGTGCGCAGCCAGGACGAATTCGGGCGGCTGGCGGCGACCTTCAACACCATGTGCGGCTCCATCCGCGCGGCCCGCGACGAACTCATCCGGCAGGAACGGATCTCGACCATCGGCCGGCTGGCCAGTTCCATCGTGCACGACCTGCGCAATCCGCTGGGCGCCATTTACGGAGGCGCCGAGATGCTGGTGGACACCGAACTCCCGCCGCCCCAGGTGAAGCGGCTGGCCGCCAACATCTACCAGGCCTCCCGGCGCATCCAGGAACTGCTTCAGGATCTGGTGAACGTCTCGCGCGGCCGGTCGAAGGAGAGCGAAATCTGCCGCCTGAAGGAGATCGTGCAAGCGGCCCTCGAGAACATGCAGGCCGAGGTCCGGGAGCGGGCCGTCGCGGTCGCCGTCGAGGTGTCCGAGGAAATCGAGCTGAAGGCCGAGCGGGCGCGCATGGAGCGGGTCTTCATGAACCTGATCGGCAACTCGCTCGAAGCCATGCCGGGAGGGGGCGCGATCAGCGTGACCGCCCGGCTGGAGAATGGCTGCGCGCTGGTGGAAGTGCGTGACACCGGCCCGGGCGTTTCCCGTGAAATCCGGGGCCGCTTGTTTCAGCCCTTTGTCTCCTACGGCAAGAAGAACGGGCTTGGTCTGGGCCTCGCGCTTTCGCGGCAGACGGTTCTGGACCACGGCGGCGATATGTGGGCCGCCGAGGATTCCGGCTCCGGCGCCTGTTTCGTGCTGCGCCTTCCAGCGGCCCCGGCGGAAGAGACCTCGGAGAGGGAAAACAGCGGCGTCGCGGCCCTATGAGGCGCGTGGTCCCGGGCCGGCGGCCGGGATCTCCAGCGCCTTGGCGTGACGCCACAGCCGATCGAGATCGTAGAACGAGCGGGCGTTGCCAGAGAACACGTGCACCAGCAGGTCGCCGTAATCCATGAGCACCCACTCGGCGTTCTCGTAGCCCTCGATGCTGATGGCGCGCTCGCCGCGGCGTTTCAGTTCGAGGGCCACTTCGTCCGCGATGGCCTGGATCTGGCGCTGGTTGGCGCCCGTGCAGAGGACGAAGTAGTCGGCGAAAGAGGTGATTTCGCGCAGATCGAGAACGCGGATGTCGGCGGCTTTCTTGGACTCTGCCGCGCGTACCGCGCTCAACCAGGCCGGCTCGCCGGTTTCCGGTTGGGGCTTTTCGAAGGAATGAGTTCCGGTGGCTGACAACGTGCTGAACCAGGCCGGCAGGCGCTGCTCGCCCGGCCCGCTGCCTCTTCGCTTATGGTACTACAATCGGAGGAAGATGCGGGTAGCGTTGGGCGTGTTCTTTGTGTTGGCCTCCTGCTCGGCCGCCCGGGCGCAGGCCGGTGGCGCCGCCGCCCCCTCGCCGCTGGCCAGAGCGCGCGAGGAGCTGGCGCGTGTCGAGGCGCTGGTGGAGGCGGGCGCCGCCCCGCGCGCCCGGCTTGAGGAGCAGAAGCGGGCGCTCGCCGACGCCGAGGATGAAGAGGCGCTGAACCGCATCCTCTACGGCCAGGTTTCTGTCGACGAGCTGAGCGAGGAACAGGCCGAGGCGCTGCTGGCCGCCGCCGGCCGCCGGCTCGAACGGCAAGAGGACAAACTGGCGCACGCCAAGAAGCTGGTTGAGGAAGGCGTCGCGCCGCGCACTTCGTTGTACCCCGTGCTGGAGGAACTCGACCGGCGGCGCAAGACCGTCGACCTGGCGATCTCGCGCTCCCGCCTGCTGCGCGAGCTG
>CAKZVG010000582.1 GCA_937921835.1 uncultured Bryobacteraceae bacterium
GCCATGCGGTCCAGGTGCGGCGTGCGGATGTCACGCGCGCCGTAGCAGCCAAGATCGGCGTAGCCCATGTCGTCGGAGAGAAAAAACACCACGTTGGGCGGCCTGCGCCCCGGCGGCGCGCCGGCCGCCGCCGCGCCGCCCATGGCTTCGAGAAACGTTCTTCTACGCATGAGTTCTCTCGATTGTACGGGTTCGCGGCGGGATCCCGTTGGCCAGAGGGGTGGGACCGGAGCGGCGGGTGTGGTCCGCCGTGAGTCCGGTCCCGCCAGAAGGGCGTCAGAAGCGGAAACGCATCCCGAGCTGGACGTTGCGCGGGAAGTTGAGCTGCGCCACAGGTAGAATGCCGAAATTGGCCGCCGCCGGACTGCCCGAGGGCGCGTCGCCGCGGATGGGCGTATTGAAGGCGTTGAAGGCTTCCACGCGGAACTCCACCTGGTAGCGTTCGCCAACGTCGATTTTCTTCGACAGCATCAGGTCGATTTGCGGCGCCGCGTGCGAACGGATGCTGTGGAAGCGGTCGGGCAACTCGCGGTACTCGTAGGGGCGCAGTTGCCGCCAGCATTCGTTGAAACGGCTGCGGTCGTTGAAAAACCAGCTTGTTTCGCTGCGCTCCCCGGCCAGCGGGTCGCCGCACAGGAACTCCCAGCCGGTCCAGGCGCCAAGCGGCACGCCGGATTGGTAGATGAAGTTGGCGTTGGCGGTCCACCCCCCCACCAGCCCGTTGGCGAGGGGCGAAAGGCTGTTGGCCAGGGCGCGTCCTTTGCCGAAGGGGAGGTCCCAGATGCCGGCGAAGGTCAAATTGTGCGAACGGTCCACGTCCGTTACCTGGGTGATCGGGTCCCGCCAGGTGAAGGAGAAAGCGTCGCGCCAGCGCTTCTCCATCTGCTTGGCGAACGTGTAGGCCATTACCCAGGTCACGGCGCCGCCCTTGGAGCGGGCGCCCATCATGCGCTTCTCGAAACGCACCTGGAGGCCGTGATAGTAGGAATGCCCCCAGGGAGCGAGGTTCTGGGTGATGCCGTCAAAGTGCGGCCGGGGCCGCAACAGCAGCTCACGCGAGACCTCGGCGGAGGCGCCGCGGCCCACACTCGAAGGGAAGATCCCGAAGAAGGGGTTCGGCACACGCGCTTGGTAGTAGCCGGGATTGGATTGGGCGGCGTCGTAGTGCTCGCGCCCCATGTTGTTGATCGCGAAGCTGACCCATTCCTTCACCGTGCGGCTGCCGACATAGCTGGCTTCGAGAATCATGCTCCAGGGGAGTTCGCGTTCGAGCGTGTAGGACCATTGGAAGGTTCTCGGAATCAGCCGGTTGGGAGGATCGAAGCTGATGCCGAGGCCGATGTTGGTCTCGATGCCCAGGCTGCTGCCGAGCGGCCTGACCACTCCCCCGGGCCAAGGGTTCTCAAGCGAATACGGGCCCGTGAGACCGGCGCTCGGAAACTGGCCCGCGGTGAGCGAGTTGATGTAGGGCGTGCCGATGCTGAAGCCGGTGGCGGTGTTGCCCTGCGTGGCGGTGCGGTGGAAAATCCCGAAACCGCCGCGCATCACGGTCTTCGGCAGGAACTGGTAGGCGAAGCCCGCGCGCGGCTGAAGATTCGACAGATCCGCCTCGTAGACCCGGCGCGGCTGGCCCTTGACGCCGGCGAAGAGTAAGCCGCCGGTCAGCGCTTGCGGTGGCGGCGGCATCTCGCGGGCCGGGTTCTTGGCGCGCAATTCGTTCCAGGCGGCGATCACCGCCGCCGAGGTGGGCTGCACCGAGGCGTAATCGAAGCCGCGGTTCAGCCGGTTGTGGATTTCATACATCCCGAACTGGATGTCGTAGCGCAGCCCCAGATTGAGCGTGAGGCGGCGGTTGACTTTCCAGTCGTCCTGAACGAACGCCGCCCAATACGGTTCGCGGCGCAGGTAGGCGTCGTTGAACTGAAGGTTGCCGCTCTGGATGGAACCAAGCAGCAGAGAAGCCACGGAGCTGCCGTCCAACGCACCCTGGGCGATCCCGGAGTACTGGCGCGTCCAGCCGGTATCGAAGTCCAACTGCCCGGAGGAGACTCCCGAGGCGCGGTTGTGGCGGATCAACTGGGCCACTTCCACGCCATACTTCAGGCTGTGGCGGCCGCGGGTCTCGGCGAGGTTGGCCTGGAAGTTGAGCTGCTGGCGCGAACTCTCGTTGATGTACTGGTTGCCGAACAGTTCGCGGAAACCGCTGATCGTGATCCTCGGCATCAGCTTGCTGGGGAAAGCGTCCACCAGCGGGATGTTCTTGATGCCCACCTTGTCCCAGGTGAAGCCCGGATCGGACACGTTTGGGAAATTCTGCTTGAATCGGTCGTAGCTGGCTTGCAGGTGAAGCAGCCGGACCGGCGACAGCGTGCGGTCGTAGGAAAGGATGTAGTTGATGTCGCGCCGCACGGTGCCCTCCATGTTGCCCCAGCGCGCCGGCGGTTCAAAGCCGGTCTGATCGCGGAACTCGCTGCCGTCCTGGAAGGTGTAAAGGAAGCTGAACCGGTCCTTGTCCGTGAGGATCTTGTCATAGCGCGCCATCGGCTGTTCATAACGGTACTTGCCCAGGTTGTCGGGGCGCGTGAAGTTGTTCGCCAGCGCTTGCGGCTGAAAGTTCGGCGGCGGGTAGTAGCTCAGGATCTTCTGCCCGATGGG
>CAKZVG010000583.1 GCA_937921835.1 uncultured Bryobacteraceae bacterium
TCGCGGACGTCTTCCGGCGGGCGGTGCTGCGGTGGCAAGAAAACACGGCCCGCCCGGTGACGCTCACGCTGCTGCACTGGGGCGACCCGGCGGAGGACCGCATCGTGCGGGAGCTGGCCGAGCAGTACGAGGCGGCGCACCCGCACGTGCGAATCGTGCGAATCTCCACCAGCCAGTTTGACTCCAAGCTCAAGACGATGATGGCGGCGGGGACGCCGCCGGACCTGTTCTACCTGCCGCCGAGGCTGCTGCCGGAAATGGCGTCGCTGGGGCTGATCCGTCCGATCGACGACTACGTCGAGCGGTTGCGGGAGACCCCGGAGGGCCGGGCGTACCTCGACGACGTGTATCCGATCCTCCTCGAGGGGTTCAGGTTTGACGTCACGACGGGGCGGACGGGGGAGGGCAAGCTCTACGCGCTGCCGAAGGACTCCACCACGGCAGTGTTCTACGTCAATCTCGATCTGGTGGAGGCGGCGGGGGTGAGTTTGCCCGCGCCGGGGGAGGGTTGGACCTGGGCGGAGTTCGAGGCGGCGGCGGCGCGGATCACCCGGCTCAACGGCACGGCGGGCTTCGAACGGCGGCAGGTGTACGGGGCCAACTTCGCGATCTGGCCGGACACGCTGCGGAACTTTGTCTGGACGTTCGGGGGCGAGTTTTTCGGTCCGGGCGGGTTCCGCGATGTGACGCTCGACGAACCGCCGGCGCAGGCGGCGCTGGAGATGATCCGCCGGCTGAGGCTGGACGACCGGACGGTGTTCAACGCGACGGGGGTGGCGAAGGACGGGGGTCAGGAGTTCTTCACGGGCAACGTCGGGTTTCACGGGCCGGTGGGCCGGTGGCTGGTGCCGCGTCTGAAGGAGGGGACGCCGTTCCGGTGGGACGTGGTGGCTGTGCCGTACCTTCGGCCGGAGTTTGCGGCGTCGCAGTTGTTCTTCACCGGTTGGACGATGTCGTCGGCGACCGCGCACCCGGACGAGGCGTTTCGCCTGATGCTGTACCTGTGCGGGCCGGAGGGGGCGGCGCGGCAGTCGCGGCTCGGGCTGGCGATTCCCCCGATGCGGTCGGTGGCGGAATCGGCCGATTTTCTCTCCCCGCCCGGGATCCCGCCGCACAACGCCCGCACGTTTCTCGATGCCCTGAAGGTGGCGCGGATCTCGCAAAACCCGCGTCAGCCGGAGTGGGACCGGATCGTGGGGGATCAGATCTCGGCCTCGATCCAGCTGGGCTCGCAGGGGACGCTGGAGAACGCCAGGGCGATTGAAGCGGCGTGGCTCACGGAGCTGGCCTCGCCGCTGCGTCAGCGGGAGTGGGGGCCGGTGCGGTGGCCGGTCGTGATCGGGGTGACGGCGGGGGTGCTGGCGACGGCGGTGCTGGTGCTGGTGCTGCGGGCGCGGGCGGAGAAGCTGGGCCCGCTGGACAAGGCGCAGGAGCGGGCCGGGTTCGCGTTCATCTTTCCGTGGCTGGCGGGGTTCGTGGTGCTGACGGCGGGGCCGATGGTGCTGTCGCTGATTTTGGCATTTTCACAGTGGACGGCGATGACCCCCGTCGCGGACGCAAAGTGGGTGGGGATGGCGAACTACCGGCAGCTGATGACGACGGACCCGACCTTCGTGCAGAGCCTTCGGGTGACGCTCTACTTTGTGGTGCTGTCGGTGCCGGTCACGCAGGTGGCGGCGTTAGGCGTGGCCTTGCTGATGAACCTTCCGCTGCGCGGAATCGCGTTTTTCCGGACGGTGTATTTCCTGCCGTCGGTGATTTCGGGCGTCGCGCTGGCGGTGCTGTGGCTGCAGATCTTTCACAACGACTACGGGCTGCTCAACACGGTGCTGAGGCCGGTGGCGGGGTGGCTGGGAACGACGCCGCCGGACTGGTTCGGCGTGGACGCGGCGCGGTGGGCGATCCCCGCGTTTGTCATCATGGGGCTTTGGGGCGTCGGCGGGGGGATGCTGATCTACCTGGCGGGTCTGAAGGGGATTCCGCGGTCGTTGTACGAGGCGGCCACGATCGACGGCGCGGGCCCGCTGCGGCGGTTGTGGAACGTGACGCTGCCGATGCTCTCGCCGCTGATCTTCTACAACCTGGTGATGGGGATCATCGGCTCGTTCCAAGTGTTCACGCAGGCGTTCGTGATGACCGGCGGCGGCCCGCAGAACGCGACCCTGTTCTATGTGCTCTCGCTGTACCGGCAGGCGTTCGAGTTCCACAACATGGGCTACGCGTCGGCGATGGCGTGGATCCTGTTCGTCATCTGCCTGCTGCTGACGCTGCTGCTGTTCCGCGGGTCGAGGAATCTGGTGTTCTACGAGGGCCTTAAACGCTGACCGGGACGAAATCGTCATGTCTTCCACCGCACGCATGCTCGGCTACCTCACGCTCGCCCTCGGTTCGCTGGCGTTTCTCGTGCCGTTTTACTTCGTGCTCAACGGCAGCCTCGCGACCGAGGCGAGGGTGAACGCGGGGGACGTGATCCGCCCGCCGGCGCATCTGGATGAGGTCCGCTGGGGCAACTACCCGAAAGCCCTCGGGCCGGACAAGCTCAACTTCTTCCCCGCGCTGGCGAACACGGTGTTTGTCACGGTCTTGTGCGTGGCGGGACAGGTGCTGAGCTGCTCGCTGGTGGGGTTCGGGTTTGCACGCTTTCGCTTCCGGGGTCGGGCGATTTTGTTCATGGTCATGCTCAGCACGATGATGCTGCCGGCGCAGGTGACGATGATTCCGGTGTTTCTGCTGTTTAGGTCGCTGGGGATGATCGACACGTTCTGGCCGCTGATCCTGCCGGCGTGGTTCGCGTCGCCGTTTTTCGTGTTCATGTTCCGGCAGTTCTTTGCGGCGATTCCGGAGGAACTGCTCGAGGCGGCACGCATCGACGGCTGCTCGTCCCTGCGCGTCTACTGGCAGATCATGCTGCCGCTGTCGGGGCCGGTGATCGCGATCGTGGCGATCTACACCTTCCTCGGGGCTTGGAACGACTTCATGGGCCCGCTGATCTATCTCAACTCGCTCGACAACCGCACGCTGGCCCTGGCGCTCAACGCGTTCCGCGGTCAGTACGGGCTTTCGGATGCGCATTTGCTGATGGCGGCGTCGGTGGTGTGCATGCTGCCGTGCATTTTGCTCTTCTTTGCGGCGCAGCGGTATTTCGTGGAGTCCTCCGCCGCAAGCGGGCTCAAGTCGTAGCGGGCTCAAGTCGTAGCGGGCCCGACGTGGCCGAGGCGCACGAGGTCGGCCGAGGGGGCCGCGCAGGCGAACGTGCCGGAACGCCGGTCCCACGCTTCGATCAGCTCATCGTCGCCGAGATCGAGGGTGGCACCCATTGCGACGAAACCGGGTTCGGGCAGGGCGCTGCTGGGCAGGCTGCCGGGCTCGAGACGCACACGCTTCGAGCGCAGGCTCCAGTAACGGTCCACCAAGCCTTCGCTGGCGAGTGCCGCCGCCAGCCCCCCGCCGGACTCCACGAGGATCTCCCACACGCCATCGGCCCACAGTTTCTGCAGCACCGGACGCAGGCCGCCAGGCCCGACCCGGTGAACCTCGACCCCGCCGCCGGGCGAGTGAAACACGCGGGCG